>DJYI01000137.1 GCA_002448475.1 Verrucomicrobia bacterium UBA6982 | reverse complement strand
TTGCCGAGGCCGTCGCCCTGCGCGACCTGGCCCGCCGGCAGCTCGACGAGCGCGTCCGCCTCCTCAACGGCGACGCGAACATCGCCTCCAACAACCAGGACTGGGAGGCCGCCGCCGCCGCCCTGCAGGAAATCCTCGACAGCGTGCCCGACGAAACCGACCCGCGCTACGCCGACGCGCTCCCGCGCCTGCGCGCCGTGTTCTACGCGGCGGGCAGCGTGCAGGCGTTCGCGCGACCGCTGCTCGCGCGCGGCGTGGCCGTCTTCAGCGCGTGGGGCGAGAACGCGGTGCCCGTCGCCGAGGTCGCCGTCGCCCAGATCCTGCTCGCGAACAAGGGCTTCTTCCGCTTCCGGCACGGGCCCAAGGGCCCGGCCGCGTCCGAGGCCGAGCGCCGCGCCGCCGCGGCGTATCCGGGCAACCTCGGCGCCCGCGTCGGCTTGCTCGGCGCGGGCGGGCGCATTGGCTCGCTCGTCGCCCGCGCCCTGCGGGCGCACCGCGTCGAGGTCCTCGGCTACGACCCGTTCCTCGACGACGCCCGCGCCGCGGCGCTCGGCGTCCGCAAGGCGGGGCCGGAGGAGATCTTCGCGACGTGCCAGACCGTCTCCAACCACCTCGCGGACAACCCCGCCACGCGCGGGCTGCTCGGCTACGCGCTCTTCTCGCGGATGCCGCCGAACGCCACCTTCCTCAACACCGGCCGCGGGGCTCAGGTCGTCGAGGCGGACCTCGCCCGCGCGCTGCGGGAGGAGCCGGGGCGCACGGCGGTCCTCGACGTCACCTTCCCCGAGCCGCCCGCGGCGGATTCGCCCCTGCGCGCGCTGCCGAACGTCCTGCTCACGCCGCACTTCGCCGGCAGCTCCGGCGGCGAGGTGCGCCGGATGGGCGAGGCGATGCTCGCCGCCTTCCGCGACTGGCGAGACGGCCGCCCCTCCCCGGCCCGCGTGACGCCGGAGATGCTCGCGACGATGGCGTAGCGCGGAACGTCCGGCGCCGAAAGGGAAGCCCCCGCGGACCGTGGGTCCGCGGGGGCCTCAAGTGGTCGGAGTGAAGAGATTTGAACTCTTGACCTTTTGGTCCCGAACCAAACGCGCTACCAGTCTGCGCTACACTCCGATGGGGTTGCGTGGCAACGGCGCGGGAGGATAGCAGAGGGGGTGCGGCGTGTCAAGCGGAAAAAGGCTTGAACGAGGGGCGGCCCCTGTGCTAGAATCTCGCGCGTTTTTCACGCAACCACCCTTTCGAAAACAACCCGAAACCCCGCGCGCGACGCGCGCACCAGCAACAAGGAATCCGGCTATGCCACGCAAGATCCCGCTCGACAAGTACCGCAACATCGGCATCATGGCCCACATCGACGGCGGCAAGACGACGACGACGGAACGCATCCTGTACTACACGGGCGAAAACCACAAGCTCGGCGAGGTGCACGACGGCGCCGCGACGATGGACTTCATGGTCCAGGAGCAGGAGCGCGGCATCACGATCGGCTCGGCCGCCACGACCTGCTTCTGGCGCGACCACCAGATCACGATCATCGACACTCCAGGCCACGTGGACTTCACGGCCGAAGTTGAGCGTTCGCTGCGCGTTCTCGACGGCGCGGTCGCGCTCTTCTGCGCCGTCGCCGGCGTCCAGCCCCAGTCCGAGCAGGTCTGGCGCCAGTCCGAGAAATACAAGGTCCCCAAGATCATCTTCGTCAACAAGATGGACCGCGTCGGCGCCGACTTCTTCGGCTGCTACGAGGACGTGAAGACCATCCTGCACGGCAATCCCGTGCCGATCGTGGTCCCGATTGGCAAGGAGGACGCCTTCGAGGGCGTGGTCGATCTGGTGCGCATGCGCGCGCTCCGCTTCGACGAGGCGTCCAACGGGCTCAAGGTCATCGAGGGCGAAGTCCCGGCCGAGCTCAAGGATCAGGCCGAGGAGTGGCGCCAGAAGATGATCGAATGCGCCGCCGAGACCGACGACGCGCTTCTGGAGAAGTTCTTCTCCGGCGAGGAACTCACGGTTGACGAGATCATGGGCGCGCTTCGCAAGGCCACGATCGAGCGCAAGATCCAGCCGATGCTCTGCGGCACCTCGTTCAAGAACAAGGGCGTCCAGCCCCTGCTCGACGCGATCGTGGACTTTCTGCCGTCCCCGCTCGACCTGCCGCCTGTCGTCGGCGCGCTCCTAAAGAAGGATCAGGAGGCCGGCAAGGAGGCCCCCGTCCGCAAGCCTTCCGACGACGAGCCGTTCTCCGCGCTCGCGTTCAAGATCGTCTCCGACAAGATGATGGGCAAGCTCGTCTATGCCCGCATCTACTCCGGAAAGCTCGAAACCGGCGCGACTGTGTGGAACATGTCGCGCGAGCAGGAACAGCGCGTCGCGCGCCTCGTCCGCATGCACGCCAAGAAGCAGGAAGCGCTCTCGGAGGCATACGCAGGCGACATCGTGGCGCTCGTCGGCCTCGCCCGCACCCGCACGGGCGACACTCTCTGCGACGAGGACCACCCGATCATGCTCGAATCGATCGAGTTCCCGGCGCCGGTCATTTCGATTTCGATCAAGCCCGTCTCCCATGCCGATTCCGAGAAGCTTTCGCTCGGTCTCCAGGCGCTGGCCGACGAGGACCCGACGTTCGTGGTCTCCTACGACCAGGAGACGGAGGAGACGATCATCTCCGGCATGGGCGAACTCCACCTCGAAATCATCGTTGACCGCCTCAAGCGCGAATACGGCGTCGAGGCTCAGGTGAACCCGCCCGAAGTCGCCTACCGCGAGACGATCACGCAGACCGCCGAAGGCCAGTACAAGCACGTCAAGCAGACGGGCGGCTCCGGTCAGTACGGCGATGTCTATCTCCGCCTCGAACCCCAGCCCGCCGGCACCCCGTTCGAGTTCGTCAACGCGATCGTCGGCGGCGCGATCCCCGGCGAGTTCATCCCCGCCGTCGAAAAGGGCGTCAAGGCCGCGATGGAGAAGGGACCCTACGCCGGATACCCGGTGGTCGATACGAAGGTCACGCTCTACGACGGATCGTTCCACCCGGTGGACTCCTCGGCGATCGCCTTCGAACTGGCGGCGCGCGCGGGCTTCAAGAAATACATGCTCGAAGCGAAGCCGCAGCTGCTCGAACCGGTGATGAACGTCGAGGTGACGATGCCCGAAGACTACTTCGGCGCGGTCTCCGGTTCCATCGGCCAGCGTCGCGGCCGCATCGAAAGCATGGAGGACAAGGGCGGCCAGAAGGTGATCCACGCGCAGGTGCCGCTTTCCGAAATGTTCGGCTACTCCAACACGGTGCGCACCCTCACGCAGGGCCGCGGCGCGTTCACGATGATCTTCAACCAGTACGAGCCGGTTCCGGCCGGCCTTGCCAAGGAGATCGTCGAAAAGCGCCAGAAGGCCGGCAAGGTCCGCTAGGCTCCCTCAAGCATGGACCCGGCGGTTTTCCGCCGGGTCCTTTTCTTTTTCCATCACCGAAAACATCCAAGGAAGCAACACGAAATGATCTCCTGGAATCCGGCCCTGGCCCGCCGCCACCTCCGAACTCTCCACGACTTCTCAGACGAGGAAATGATGCAGCTCGTCGATTTGGCGCTCGCCCTGAAGGCCCGCAAGGACTCCGGCGTTCGGGGAGACCTGCTGCGCCGCCGCAACATAGCCCTGGTGTTCGAGAAGAGCAGCACGCGCACCCGCAATTCATGCGTCGTCGCGGCGCAGGACGAGGGCGGAAACGCGCAGTATCTCGGGCACGAAACGCATTTCGGGCACAAGGAAAGCGTAAAGGACTCCGCCCGCGTCCTCGGCCGGCTCTACGACGGCATTCTATTCCGCGGCTTCAGGCAGGACACCGTTGAGCAACTGGCGAAATGGAGCGGCGTTCCAGTCTGGAACGGACTCACCGACGAAAGCCATCCGACCCAGATCCTCGCGGATCTCATGACTCTGCGGCAGCGTTTCGGCGACATCCGCGGGCGCAAGCTCGTTTACATGGGCGATGGCCGCAACAACGTGGCCAACTCCCTTATGGCCGGCTGCGCCAAGGCCGGCGTGAACTACGTGAACTGCACTCCCGGACAACTGCTTCCGGACCCCGAACTTGTCGCCCGCGCAACCGCCATCGCCGCCAAAAACGGCTCAACCGTGACCGTGGAATGCGATCCCGCAGTGGCTGTCAGGGGAGCGGACGCGCTATACACCGACGTCTGGGTTTCAATGGGAGAGGAGGCCAAGACCGCCGAGCGCATCGCCATGCTGCGCCCATACCAGGTGAACATGGACCTGTGCCGCGCCACAGGAAACCTCGGCTCCGGACTCGTTTTCCTGCACTGTCTTCCCGCCTTCCACGACTCGGAAACCGAGGTGTCGAAGGACACTGGCGCGCAGGAGGTCACGGACGAGGTGTTCGAGAGCGACTTCTCCGCAGTCTGGGACGAAGCCGAAAACCGAATGCACACGATCAAGGCGCTTTTCGTCTCCGCCATCGGCGATCCCGCCGCCGGCGCCTAGGCCAGCCGCGTCGCACGAGCCTTCCGTCTCCCCGCCCCTTCCTCCCCCACCCCGCAACCACATGAAACAAATGAAGACATTTCTTTCCCGGATTCAGCTCGTCGCGGCACTCGCGGCGCTTTCGGCACAATCCGCGCCCCGCGCGTTCGCCGCCACGCTGCCGCACGTGTTCGGCGACTCGATGGTCCTGCAGCGCGAGCGCCCCGTCCCCGTGTGGGGCAAGGGCGAGCCAGGAGAGCGCGTCACAGTCTCGTTCGCCGGGCGGAAGGAATCAACCGTCGTCGGGGACGACGGCAGGTGGCGCGTCAATCTGCCGCCGCTTGAGGCAAATTCTGAAGGCGCCGAATTCCGCGTCGCCGGCAACGGAGCCGAAATCGTCTTCACAAACGTCGTCGTGGGCGAAGTCTGGTTCTGCTCGGGCCAGAGCAACATGGAGTTCACCATGAGCGCCAGACGCAAGGTCAAGGACTGGGAGCGGGAGGTGGCGGCGGCCAACTGGCCGCTCATTCGCCACTTCAGGGTAGCGCACAAAGTGTCGAGCGCGCCGCTTGACGACGTCGATGCCTCCTGGCAGGAAACGACCCCGCAGACGATCCCGCCACAAAGCGCCGTCGCGTTCTTTTTTGGCGAGACGCTCCACAGGGAACTTGGCGTTCCCGTCGGCCTCATCAACTGCTCGTGGGGCGGCACTCGCATCGAGCCGTGGACTCCGGCCGGGCACCCGGACGACCTATGGCTCCTGCAGAACATCAAGACATGGGGTCGCCCCCATGACGTCCCGACGGTTCTTTGGAACGGCATGGTCTCCGGCCTCGTTCCGTTCGCGATCAGAGGCGCGATCTGGTATCAGGGCTGCGCCAACCGCATGGACGGGGCGCAGTATCTCGACAAGACCGTCTCTCTCGTCCGCGGCTGGCGCCGCGAATGGGGTCAGGGGGACTTCCCGTATTTCCTAGTCCAGCTCGCGCCATACAAATACGATTCAAAAAAGGGAACGACCCTGGCGGCGCTGCAGATGGCGCAGGCGCACGTTCCGGATGTGGTTCCGAACAGCGGATACGTCGTCATAAACGACGTCGGCGACGTCGATGACATCCATCCAACCGACAAGCGCACCGTCGGAACGCGTCTGGCCGACCAGGCCCTTGATCGCGTTTACGGCAAGTTCGTCCGCCCGTGGAAGTCGCCGGTCGCCAAGTCCATGCGCGCCGAGGGATCCCGCGTCCGAGTGTCGTTTGAAAACGCCGAGGGGCTAACTACTCGCGACGGTCTGCCCCCGACGGAATTCGAGATCCGCGACATCGCCGGCGCGTGGGTTCCGGCCGCCGCCGAAATCGACGGCCACGACGTCGTGCTGTCGGCCGAAGGCGTGGAAACGCCTCTCGGCGTCAGATTCGCCCCCTACAACGGCTCGACGCCGAATCTCGTGAACGAGGCCGGACTTCCGGCCGGTCCGTTCGTTCTCGGAAATCCGTGCCCGCTTGGAGCGGCGGAGCGGATTCCGCTCTCCGACGGGTGGAAATGCGTCCAGCGCTACGACATTCCGGAGTGCTGCGACCTGCGCCGCGCCGTTCCCTCGACCATCGCCTCGGTTCAGGACGTATCGCGCGTCGGATACCTCCTGGAGCTTCAGGACGCCGCAGGCGACACGTCGTTCGCGTTCGCCGGAATGGACGCCTTTGCCACGGACAGCGACGCTCTGGTCCTGCAAGGCCAGACAAAGGGTCCCGACCTGCGCGTCGCCGTGTCCAATCTCGTAGTCGTCTCGAACTCCGACGCGCTTCCGCGGAGCATTGGAGGATCAGGCGGGGTCGTGGAGTTTTTCTACAGCAACTACAGCCCGAGGACAAACGGCGAGCCCAAAGGCGGAGATCCGAGGAAATACGACTTCGACGACACTCCGACTCCGGACGCCGTCAGCGGGCTCGGCTACGGATGCCTTCAAGTTCACGACGCGGCGACCGGAACCACGGTTCTGGCGTTCAACAATTTCAACAAGACGGGCCAGCCGTGCGATGTCGGCATCGGAAAGTGCCATGGCGAAAATCCCGACTGGACATTCGCCCACAACGGCGGCAACTATCGGGCGCGCCGCATTTCCGTTTGGGTGAAATAGTCGGACGCCACCGCCGCCCCAGGCAGTGGCAGACGCCTCGACAGCCTCCTCGAAAACCGCATAAAAATCTTTCTTGACTTCACAATGGGGCCGTGCTAGTTTTGCGCGCCGTTGCACGCCAATGTAGCTCAGTTGGTAGAGCAGCGCATTCGTAATGCGCGGGTCGTGAGTTCGAGTCTCACCGTTGGCTCCAGATTTTGGCGAGATAGCTCAGTCGGTAGAGCATCGGAATCATAATCCGCTGGTCGTGGGTTCGAGTCCCTCCCTCGCCACCAACCTAAACCCTTGAAAATCAACCGATTTTCAAGGGTTTTATTTTTCGGAGCCTCCGCCGGCGAAAGCCTTGCGTCTTCGCGGCCGCGTTCGCCAGTCGGGAGATCGCGAACGCCACTTGCGCCAGCCTTTTCCAGAAATTCCAGCGGCATGTTCCCCGAACATCGCCTTCCCGGGCGATTTTCCGCTTTTTTTTCCCCGCTCTTTCTGCTAGGATTGCCCCGCAATCCGATGGCGATGCCCGGTCTCTCCGCAGCATCCGCCGCAAACAAATCAAAAACGACATGAAATCCAGACAGGCTTTCTCGCTTTTCATAGCCGCGGCCACCGCCGCCGCCATGTGCTCCTCCGGTTGCGGATCAAAGTCCGACGGCTCCGGGTCAGACTCCCCCAAGGGTTCCGAGGCCGACGCAGAGACGGAGGTCGCGTTTGACGACAACATCCTCTTCGACCTCTACGTCAAAGTTGACGAAATTCTCCAGACGGGGGACACCAACGCCGCAAACGCGCAGTTTTTCGCCGCGTTCGACGATCCGAAGTTTGAACCCGTTCTCGGGCAGATGTTCTCGACTCTCATGCGCTACCTGCTTTTCACGGAACAGGTCGAAGAGGCGAAGAGCCGCTATCTTGCCGAGTTGCGGACGGCTCCCGACCGCGCCCGCCCCTCCTGGGATTTCATCTACGGCTGGCTGATGGACCGCGGCCGCCGCGCCGAAGCGCTTGACTGGGCAAGGTCCCTGTCCGCCCAGGACATTCCCGAAGATCTGCGCATCCAGGCGACAGACTGGCTCGCCTCCGGCCTCCTCGAGGACGGCGACGCGGATGGCGCCATCGCAGCCGTCTCCGAAGGCATCGCCCGGTTTTCCCCAGCCTCGTTCGCTCCGGTGGCGATCAGGCTCGGACAGAACGCGCTCGACCGCGGGGATCTTTCCTGGGTCGGTCGCCTCGTTGAGGCCGTAAAGGCGTCTCCGGCCTCATCCGATCCGGCATACGCCGGGGCAATGGACATGCTGAACATTCGCCTCCTTGCCGCGAAAGGGGACTGGAAGGGCGCCGCCGCCGCGCTCCCGGCCGTGGTTCCGCACGTCACGGACGCGCAGCTCGTCCAGACGCTCCGCGCCGTGTTCCGCCTTGCCGACGCCCCCGCCGCAAAAACCGACGACGCGTCCGGAGCGGCCGAGGGCGTGGACGAAATCGCCTTCGTCGCGCTTGGCGACGAATTCGCCGGGCTGACGAACGTGCGCGCCCTTGCGGCGCGCACCTGGGCCGCGGCCCCGTTCAAGGGCCTCGCCGGCGGCCACGCCGCCTACCCGGGCCGTCTGGAGAAGCTCATCGCCATGAAGCTCCCCCCGAAGGTTCTCTCCGGAATCTTCGCCCGCCACTTCTACGATCTGATAGACGAAACGGAGATCCTGCGCGCCATCATGCCATCGGTCGCGGCGATCAAGGCCATGATGTCGGAGGACGAGGCGCGGTCGGCCTTCATCGGCTACGAACTCGACGCCGCGTTTCTGCTCGACGACTTCGCCGGCGCTGCCCGCATCATCGAGGCCGGCGTTCCGGATCATGACCACGCCTGGCACGAGCTGACTCTTGCCAAGGTCAACGCGCACCTGGCGATGCAGCAGGAACGCTGGGCCGAGGCGGCCGACAACTTCGCGAAGTTCGTGGAGCTGCTGCCTGATGAAGATCAGACCGACCCCGCCTCCGGCATCGTGTATTCGCGCAAGACGCTCGTCGCCAACAACGAGAAGCGCATCGCCGGACTCTGGGACAAGGCCGGCGAGCCGGAAAAGGCGGCCGCCGCCCGCGAGGCCGCCCGCAAGGCATACGCCGAGGCGCTCGAAGACAACAAGGCCGGCGACGAAACGGCGGAATACATCCGTCGGCAGGCCGCCGAACTCGACGCCGAGTAAACACGATCCGGCCACGCCAGAACAACCACACTCTGAACTGCTGCAAAATGAAAGACGCCTCCTCCCCCACCCTGTCGTCCATGACGGCGCGCGCCGCACTGCGCGCCGCCGGCTTCACTCTTGTCGAACTGCTGCTCGTCGTGGCGATTCTCGGCGTCCTCGCTGGCGTCGCCATTTTCAACGTCGGCGGCAAAATGGGCGAAAGCCAGATAGCTGCCGCGCGTTCGAGCATCGCCACGATCAAGACCGCCTGCGACGCCTACGAGATCAAGACCGGCAAGTATCCGGACTCCATGGACGCCCTTCTCCAGCCCGTTGGCGGAGGCGCGCCGCTTCTTGACTCCAACGCGAAGGCCGATCCGTGGGGCAACCCATACCAGATTCGCAAAAGCGGCTATTCGGTTGAAATCCGCTCCGCCGGCCCCGACGGCGCGTTCAACACCGAGGACGACATCACTAACGCCCAGTAGCCGCATTCGACCGACAGGTCGCCGCCCGTCCGCGTTTTTCGCATCCGGTGGCGCCGTGACAAAAAATGCTCTCATTCTTTCTCAAGTCAAAACTCCACCGAGTGCGCGTCACCGAGGCGTGCCTCGAATACATGGGCAGCATGACGCTGGACCCGGATTTTCTCGACGCGGCCGGCATATCCGAGTTTGAGAAAATTCTGGTCGCGAATCTAGAAAACGGCGAGCGCTTCGAGACATACGCGATCGCCGGAGAGCGCGGCTCCCGCGTCTGCTGCCTCAACGGGGCGACGGCCCACAAGGGCAAGGCTGGCGACAGGGTGATCGTGTTCACATTCTGCGCCCTTACCGATGAAGAGGCGGCCGCGCACCGCCCGAAGGTGGTCGTGTTCGGCGACGGCAACGAAATACTCCGCGCCTCCCGAATCTAGCCCCGCGGCCTGCCCGCTCTTCCGATTCCTCCCTCCCCGCCATACACATCTCCGAGCGCGTGGCGCTCCAGGAACCCGACATGCAAATCCCGATAGACTCGATTTCCATCCCCGAAAGAGTTCGCCGCGATCTCGGCGACCTCCAGCCGCTCATGGACAGCCTCAAGCGCGTTGGCCAGCTCAATCCAATCACGGTCACGCCGGCCTACGAGCTCATAGCGGGACATCGGCGCCTCACGGCGGCCACGAATCTCGGATGGAAGACTGTCGATGTGACGGTCGTCTCGGGCCTTGACGAGGTGCGCCGGCTGGAGATGGAGCTTGAGGAGAATGTCTTTCGCAAGGACTTCACGCCAGAGGAAGTGCTTGAGGGCTGGAAGAAACTCGACAGGCTTCGCCACCCGTCGCCGCTTCGCCGCGCCGGCCGCGCCGTCCGCGCGTTCTTCGGTCGGCTCGCGTTCTGGCGCCGCCGCGCCCGCAAGGCCGAGGCCGCCCTCGCCGAAAACCGCCCCCCGGCGGACGCCGAAGTTTCGGAGCACGTTCCGGGGCCCCAGGACGAAACAGAGGCCGAACAGGCGTAGCCGGCGCAGTTTCCGCCGCAGATGACCCCGGAGGCATCTGATCGCACGCGCCGCCTGATCGGCGATGACGGCCTCGCGGCGTTGTCGCGCGCGGCCGTCCTTGTCTGCGGGCTCGGCGGCGTTGGTTCGTGGTGCGCGGAGGCTCTCGCAAGAGCAGGCGTCGGGAAACTCGGACTCCTCGACTGCGACTCATACGTCCAATCCAACCTAAACCGCCAGCTCGGAGCGCTGAACTCGACGCTCGGCCGCCGCAAAACCGACGTCGAGGCCGAACGGCTGCTTGACATCAATCCGGAGGCGCAAATCGAACGCCTATGTCTGCGCTACGGCCCGGACACCGCCGCGCAGATCGATCTGAGGCGCTGGACATGCGTCGTCGACGCAATCGACCAGGTTTCGGCCAAAGTCCTTCTCGTCCGGAACGCGCGCGCCGTCGGAACGTCCGTATTCGCGGCAATGGGCGGCGGCAACAAACTGGATCCGACGCGCTTTGACATCCGCGACCTTCGCGACACGACTCGCTGCCCCCTCGCAAAGGCCATGCGCAAGAAGCTGCGCCGCGTCGGGATCGAGAGCCTGGTCGTCGTCGCCTCGGACGAGCCGCCGCGCACCCCCGCGGGCTTCGACCCGTCCCTCCGCGTTCAGACCGCCGGCACCATGCCGGATGTCGTCGGCATGGAAGGTCTGCTGCTGGCGCACGCCGTTCTCGAATTCCTCCTTGCCCCGGCGCACGCCATGGGGCCGGGCGGCTAAGGCTCAAGAAGAACGAAATCCAGCGGGGAGACCACGCGGCGGCCTTCGAGCTCAAATGGCTCCTTGCCGTAGTTGACTACGAGGCGAGTGCCGTCGCTCCACGTTGTCATGAACACGTCCGGTGCGAGCCTCTCGTGCCCGTCCATGAACTCGTATTGCAGTCGAGCGAACGGACGCCACATGCCGCACCCTTCAGCGACCTTGGCCACAGCCGCCGACAGCTCTTCGTCCGTGGCGCACGTCAAATCCGTCATTCCCATCCAGTGAGCGCCGTCGGCGCGGAACTGCGAGTAGAAGTAGAACGCCGGGCGTCCGCCGCATTCCAGGAACTTGAGCTGCCAATAGCGGTCCTTGAGCGGATAGTTTACAGTTTCGGTGTATGGGTTCTGGACGATGATCCCGTTGTAAACGAGCTGGAACATCGGGATCATGCGACAGGCCAGCGACCGCGCGGGAATTTCCCCCTTTTCGACCTTCAGAGGACTGTCAAACGACGCGTAGAGAACCGAATCGAGAGAGCCGGCGAAGTGGTCCACGCCGCCTTCGCTGCCGAATCCTCCGAGCTCGCGCTTGGAGATTTCAGCGGAAAGCCCCCAGAAACGAGCGCTTTGAGCTCGGTTGCACGGGTGGCGCGGGTCGCGGCAGATCGGCGCGTGGAGGATTGAGACGACGTCGAAGTAGCCGATGCCGCGAAAGCCGAAGGCCGCCATGCGCGGTATGTCCTTTGAGCAGAACCGCTCGTAGGCGCGCTGCGGGCACACGATGTGCGCAAGGCCGCCGCCCCACGTGATGCCACCTCCGCGATCAGGCTCGATCTCGCCGCCAGTCCCTTCCTTGGCCACCCATTCGCCGTCCCAGCTGTCGGCGATAGTGTATGCGTCGCGGAAGTTTCCGTGCGGGACGATCTGGTAGCCGTCGGCCTTCACGGCGGCAATGGCCGCGCGCAGCCGGGCGTCGCCTCCCAGTCGAGGCTCGGACGGGAACGACTGCGGCCAGCGTCCGTCGTGCCCGCCGATGTTCCACCCGACAAGGCACAGTTCAGCCTTTTCGACACCGGCCGCCTTCAGCGCCCTTGAAATGTCCGCCACGCGGTCGAACGTCACGGCAACGCGGGGTTCGGGCTCGTTTTCAGGCTGCTGGTAGGGAACTGGGCTTGGAACGGGCTTCCAGGCCTGCCGAATGCGGATTTCGGGCGCCTCGACGGCGTATTTGAGCGCCGGGTTGTCGAGGACTCGTTCTCGAAGCGGCCGGACCGCCCCGCGCGAAAGCTGGTATTCGCGGTAGCGGCGCGCGAGCGCCGCGTAGCCCGTGCCGGACGGAAACAGATGGTATTCGATCTCGAAGTCCTCATACGGCTCGGTGCACAGTTCGCCATCAAGGACGCACGAAACGCAGTAGCGGCCGCCCGTGACCTCAACGAGCAGCTTCGGATAGCACTTGAGGCGCGTCACTATCGCGAGAAACGCGCCCTTGGGCGTCGCCCAGCCGAACATGGGCATGATCATGCGGTCGTCGTCAGCGAAGAAGCGGCCCTCGTCGCGGTCCCACTCGCCGTAGTGCCCGTATGGGGAAAACCACCAGCCAGGCTCCCCCTTCGCGGCATGGCCAAACGACGGAATCACGCGAAGTTGCGCCGCGCCGGAGGCGCGCACTTTTGCGGCATCGACGCGAAGAGACGCAACCGCCGTCGAAGAATTCCCTGAAGTGTCCGAGGAGGCGCCGCCGACGCCGGCGACGGCAATCGGCACGATTTCGCTCCGAAACGATCCGTCCGGGAAAATCCAGCGAAGTTCGGCCGTCGGAGCCTGGAAGGCGTCGAAACCTGCGGACGAACGCGCCGCTTCCGAAAAACGATTGACTTTGTCTTCTTGCATGGCTGGCCGGAATCCTACCACACCATCACAAATGACACAACAGTTCGCAAATCGACTCTAGCGTGGATGCGACCATAACTCCATGACAGCGCCGTCGTTGGCGGGGAGGCGGAGGAGGTCGTCTTCGAGCGTCGCGCCGCCGAACACACGGGAAATGCGCGCGTCGGTCTGGATGCGGCAGACGGCGGGACGGGGCGCGTAGTTGACGGCTACGACCCAGGTCCGACCATCTGGCGCCGGATGTTCGGTGAAACCGACGGCCGGATTGTCGCCCCGCACAAGGCGCTTCACACCGGCTGCCTCGGCGGCGGCGGCGTAGAGCGGCCAGCCCGCGATCGGGGCGGCGGTTTCCAGAGCGCCGTTGACAAAAAGGACGCGGCCGGCGCCGAGTCGGCGGCTTGTCATGACGGGTTCGCCGTTTTCGTCGCGCGCCAGGATTTCGCAGTCCGGCGCGGCGGTGACGGCGCGGGTGTGCGAATCGGCCAGGGCGAACGCGCCGCGAGGAGTCGCGACGCGCCGGAGCGACGGGCGCGCGAAGTGGTTCTCCGTCCGCACTCCGGTCGCGGCTTCGAGACCGGCAAGGACGCAACCGCTCCCGAGCGTGACGAGCGCCGTCGCTCCCGCGCGGACCTTGTCGAGCAGACGCCGCCACGCGCCAGCCGTGTACGTGGAGTAGCCGCCACCGCCCGAGGGGAGGATGTAGAAGCCCGAGTCCGGCAATTCGTCCTCGGCGAAGGCGTAGCGGACGTCGAAGCCGGCCTGGCGCGAAAGGAGCCACGCCCCGAGGGCCTGCTTCCAGAAGTCCTCCGTTTCGCTGACGAGAACGACGGCGTCCACGCGACGCGGAGGCAACGACCCGAACGGAAGCGTTTTCAGGAACGCGCCGAAGTCCCGCATCGCCTCCGCCGTGGGCTTGGGCGCGCCGTCGGCGGTGAAGAGGCCGAGTTCGCACTCCACCGTCTTGCGGTTGTAGGGCGGAAAGTCGAGGTGGCCCTGGTCAAAGGCGCACCACCAGAGAAACGCGGGGACGCCGGCAGCCCAGCTGGCGAACATCTGCGCGCGCATCGCGGCGGCAGCGCGCGCATCGGCCACGATTCCCGGCCCCATGGAGCCTGCCTCCTCGACAAACGCCGGCCGCCCCGCGAGGTTGGCGTAGAACGTCGTCTCGCACGCGGGGTGGCACTCGTTGCGGAGCGTGTCGAACGGCTCCCGGTTGCACTCCGGGGTCCAGAGCGGATACGGATGCGTGGTGAGCCAGTCCACGAGTTCGCCCTGCTGGCGCATGTTCGCCCGCTCCCGGCCGCACGTGCTCACCGAATGCATGCCCGACACGACGGGGCGGGTGGGGTCGGCGGCGCGAATCTCCGACGCGATCGCGTGGATCCAGACCCACATCTGCGACGCGTCGGCGCTTCCCATGCAGTTGCACTCGTTGCCGAGATCCCACGCGGCGATTGCCGGGTGGTCCTTCATGGCGCGCACGAAATGACGAACGAACCTGCATTGCCAGACGATCGCCTCGGAGTCCGTGAGGACCTCCCGCGTTTCGAACGCGGGCGGCGCAAAGAGGCGTCCCGACATCCATCCGGTGACCAGACCCACGACGATCCGGATCCCGCGCTTCTCGGCGGCGTCGCAGAGGAAGCGGAAGCGCTCCATCATCGCATCGTCCACGCCCGCTTCGTTCTGCAGGGGTTCGCCGTTCTGAAGAAGCGACCGGAGCGTCCCGCAGCCGACGTATTCCCCGGTGAGCGGCTGGAAGTCCGGCCAAAGCGGAAACACGCGCAGAAGCTTCATGCCGTGGGAGGAAAGGAGATCGAGGTCGCGCTCGACCACGGCGCCGTCCCAGCGGCGCCACATGAACATTCCGGCATGGCTCGCCCAGTAGTTGCAGCCCAGGGCGAACCCGCCGGGGGCTTCGGGGGGAAAGGTGCGGTCGTTCTTCAAAATCGGGTCGTTCTTCATTTGCTTTGCGGGCGAAACGCAATGCGGGGATATGCGGAGTGGTCCTTCACGGTGGCGATGCCGGGCGACCATTCCATCCAGCCGTCGCGGCCCGCGCCGTCGTTTTCGTTGACCATGAAATCGAACGCGAAGCCGGACGCGGCGTCGCCGTCGGAGAAGCCGAGCGCGGCAAGGGGAACGGAGACCTCGTATCGGGTGACGCCCCCGGACCGCGCGACGATCCCGGAAACCGGCGGAGGAAGCGGGGCGAAGCCGACCGGCGACATCCAGCAGTGCGCGAGCATTTCGCCGTCTGGGCCGAGCGCGACTCCGAACTCCCAGCACCCGCGCTGTCCGGGGGAGGCTAGCGCGAACTGGATCGAATCGCCCTCGTAGAGCCTTTCGGCGGGCGCGACCGGCGAGTGGACGTCGTCCGCCACCTCGGCGACGATGCGCAGGGCGCCGTCTTCAAGCGAAAGCCATGCGTTCGCGGAAAGGTCGTCCGGCCCCCGCCACACGCGCCAGGCGGTCTCGGGATTGGCCGCGTAGAGATCGGTTGTCTGGTCCGCGCGGGAAAGAACGATGTCGGGGGCGCGTCCGGCGGCGGGGCCGGGCGGAACGACCAGATCCGGCGCCGCGCTTTCCGCGAAAGGCTCGACGGCTGCAAGTTCCGCCGTCGTGAAATCCTGAAGCAGGAGCGACGCCGGGGCGGCCGAGACCGGGAACGCGACTTCGCCGCCGGAGACGGCGAGCGGGGAGACGTTGCCCATGAGATCGGCGACGGCCGCGCGCGCGGCGTCGGTGCGAACGCGGAGCACCGTCGGCCCCTTTCGGGCGTCGTCGTCCCAGCAGCCGATTGCCGCTACGGAGCGGCCGTCACGCGTCGCGCCGAAGCGGTAGGCGTGGAGTCCGCCCTCCTCGCGCTCGACGCGCTCGAAGTCGAGCGGCGCGTAGAGCGTCGAAAGCGCGGAAAACGCCGCGAACGTTTCGCGGGGCCTGTAGTCCGCGGTGAAGACGCCGTAGCCCTGCTCGGGGTCCTTCGGGTCCCAGCCTGTCGCCTTGAGGTTGTACCAGATGTAATCGACGGCGCCGTGGGCGCGGGCGAACAGAATTTTCTTGAAGACGGTAGCCGCCGCGACGCTCTCCGCGCCGTGCGTCGTCGTCATGGCCGTCTCGTTGGAATACCACGGCACCTCCGTGCCGGTCCGTTCGCGCATCGGGAAAAACTCGTCGAGGATGCCTCGCTCGTAGGTCGGAAAACCGCCGTGGATGTGGATCGGATGAACGTCGAAAAACCCCTTGCAGGCGACGAGGAAATTCTCGTGGAATCCCTTCATCTTCACCTGCTGGTTGTCGCCCGGGGCGGCGAAGCCGTTCGGGATGACGCACACTTCGGGGTTTCCGCGCTTCAGGCCCTCGAACGCCTCCTTCTGGAGCGCAATGGCGTCCGGGAGGTTCAGGATTTCCGGGGCGTTGAGGTCCCACTCGTTGCCGATTTCGTAGTAGTCGATAAGCGTTCCGTATCGGGCGGCGAGACGCTCGGCGAACATGCCGAAGAGGCCAGGACGCGGGCGGGCCACGGCCCACGCGCGCCAGTCGGAGGCGGACAGTCGATCTTCCGGCGCGGCCCATCGGGGAGTCGAGTGGATGATCGCGTCCAGCGCGAGTCCGTGGTCGCGCAGTTTCTTCAGGACGGCGTCGGAGGCGGCGGTCTCCCAGCTCTCAGGCCCGTCCGGCATGAGGCGGGCAAAGGAAAATCCGTCGCAGCGCACGAGCTTCGCGCCCGCCGCGACGGCGGCGTCCATCGTGAGCTCGCGGTCCACCGGGGAGTAGCGCATCATGTGGTAGTTGAGGCCCATGCGGAAGCGCCCGCGTGGCTGGACGGGAGTCGCGGGATGGGGATCGACCCGGGCCAGCCGCGCCTCCGGAACGGCGCGCTCCACGCCGCCGCACGAAACCGTGCCTGCGGTGCGCCAGACGCCCTTTGCGAGACGCGACGCGTTGACCGGGACGCGCGCGCTGCCGCCGGCCGGGACCTCCGCCGAGACGGGGACGAGCGCGGTGCGCCCCGTCCCGTCGCGCAGTTCAACGCCACCCGTCCACCGGATGCGCTCGCGCGAGGGATTGGACACGACGAGGGCGACGCGCTGCGCGGCGTTGGTGACAATCCGAAACGGATTGCCGACGTCGAAGTCGAGCCGGATCGCGTCGACCGGCGCCCGCCGCACGACGGATTCCACGCCAAGCACGTCGAACTCGATCTCGGCGTTCGGGTCGGGATCGGTCTTCCAGAACGAAATCGACGTGATCTGGAGCAGATGGTCCGCCGGAAAGCCGCACGGGATGCGAGTCTCTGCCCGCCACGGGGCGGAGCGCTCGACGCGCGTTTCGCCGGTGGTGACGTCCGTGAGGTAAAGCGTCACCGCCCCGTCCCACGCCTCGCTGGTCCGGACCACGATTTCATCGGCTCCGCAGAACGGCTCGGGGCCGGGAAACGCAGTGTAGTTGAACCACGCCACGCGGCCTTTCTGCGAGATGCGCGCGCACCCGCCGGCAACGGAGATGTCGCCGTTCCAGATCGTGTAGACATCGCGCCCGTCGCGGAACCGAAGCGCCGGTTCCGCGCATTCGACGGTCTGCGGCGGGGCGTCCTGGGGGGCGGAGGGCGTCGCGCCGGAAAGAACCGAGGCGACCAGCAGCGGGAGCGGGGCGGTCATCGAAAAAGGATTAGGGTGCCCTGTTCAATGAATTCGAGATCCACCGCCGCGGCGGAAATGCGCGCCTTGTATTCCTTCGGGGGAGGATTGCCGGCGGAATCGAGGAGCAGGACCGACTGCGGCAGCGCCGCGGACGTCGCCGCCGAGAGGTCGAAAAGGCGGATCGAACCCGTCGGCTTCCGTCCCCAGACGCCCGGAACGCGAACGACAAGCTGCGACGGGAATTCGACCGCGCCCGCGACGGCGAGCGGCGCGTTCCACGCGCCGGAGGGCGCGTATTCCCCGACGCGGAGCGTCGCGCCCGCGGCGGCGGAGACCGTCGCCGCGCCGACGGTCTCGATGCGCCTGGCTTCCAGAACGGCGACGCCCGACGCGGAGATCGGCGAGATGTTGAGCGTAGCGCCGTCGCCAAGCGAAAGCGTCTCGACGCTCGCCGTGGGCGACGCGCCGTCGTCCATCACCGATTCCATCTCGACCGTCGCCGTCGCGCCGGCGGGGACGGAAAGCGCGCATGCCAGCTCCGGCGCCGCGTTGTCCACCAGCTCGCTCACCGTGAGGTTCTTGATCGCCGTTTCCTGATACAGGTCGTTGTCCGACACGCCGGAAAAGCCAGCGAACGTGATGCGGCAGCGGTTTTCCATCGCGGCCTTGAACTCGGCGAGGACTTCCGCCGAGGTCGTATGGACGACCTCGGTTTCCTCGACAGGGAGCGCCGGATTGTCGGGCGTATTCAAGCCGTGGACGAGGAGCGACCCCTTGGCGTCGTACACGACGTCGAAGTGCGCCGTCGAATGCGGGCGCGGCACCAGTGCTCCGGAATGCGTGTCCTGAAGATGCGTAAAAGGCGAATTGTGATTGAATGCCGTCGAGTATTTGCGCCGCATTTCAATTCGCCCCGTGTTCCAGAACCCGTAGTTGAAGCCCCAGCCCTGTCCCCATTCGCTGATGCCGGCGTCGTATTTGCCCGTCCACTTGTTGTAGGGGGACGAAAGCGCCGGATCGTCCAGCCCAAGGCGCTGGAATCCGAACTCGACGCCCTCCGCGCTTCCGAGGTTCGCGCCGGGGGCGCCGGGCGCAGCCCCGAACTTGTAGTCGAAGGAGACCTTGACCGGCTTCGAAACGTCGATCACCCGGCGGCACGTGGCGATGCCGCCGGCAAAATTCGACGCCGGGACGATCTGGAACGAGCCGTCCGCGTTGATCTCCGCCGCGTCGTCGCGGTTCGTGACCCCCTCGAACACCGAGGCCATGAGCCAGTTCCGAGAGTTGAACACGGAGAACTGCGACTGGTTGTCGAGTTCCCGCCATCCGGCGGTGTAGCGCGTCGTACACCAGCCCTTGAAGTTCGAGATGGTGTGCTTCATCCACGGGACCGTGGTCGAACTGGTTTCGGGCCAGTTGTCGGAGGCGCCGGCAAAGCCGATGTAAACGCCGTCGCCGGCGAGATCAAGGATGCCAGAAAGATCCTCGCGGAACGAGGCCGACTTGCCGTTCTGCCTCATGTTCGCCACAAGCACGCCGCCGCGGCAGGAAATCTCGAAATCGACCGGCTCCGTGAAGACGATGCCGTCGAGCGCCGTTTCGCGAACGCCGTCGCGGAAGGCGTAGCTCATGCGCCCGACCCATTCGAAGCACTGCTCGCCGCCGTCGCGATAGGCGTAGATCGTGAAGCCGTAGGAGTTCGTCGTCATGATGGAAGACGACTGTCCGTTGTCTGGCATCAGGACATTGTGGACGGAGCAGTTCTGGAGGTAGAAACCGAAATACCCGCTCCATGTCTGCCCCCAGCCGGCCGCGCGCCAGCGGGAATCGGAGGGAAGTTCGGGGACCCACGTGAACGAGACGCCCCAGTCGTCCGAGAGCTTGAACCTGCGGTCGAGAAACGCGCTGTGCGTCTGGCCCGGGTCGTCCACGAGCGCGAGATCGCCGTTCGCCGTCGCGTAGGGCGGAAGCGCGCTGTATTCGTAGTCGGTGCCTTCGGGAGCGAAAACCGGCCTTGTCGCGAACCGCGTCCCGTTGAAGCTCCAGGCGCCAGCCGCCGCGAAGCCGGGGAGCGACTCAATTCCCGTGTGCCCGACGAGCGACTGGGAGAGCGTCAGCGTCCCGCCGTCGGGCAGGACCACGTCCGCGTTCTGCAGGACGGCGAGCGACGTCGGCGAGACGTCGGCCGGGAGGTGGATCGTGCCGGCGAAGCCCGCGGCGTTCGCGACCTGCGCGGCGGTGGTGAGCGTGAGGTCGCCCGCGCCGACGAAGCGCACGGCGGCGTTGAGCGTCGCCGGCGCGGCGAAGGAACGCCCGGCGGGAATTTCGATCACGCCCGTGAACGACGACTTCAGCCGCTCCGCGATGCCGTCCGTCGCAATGATCGTGCCGGGCCCCTCGACCGTCCATTCCGCGCCGTCGAGCACGGTCAGCTCCAGCGTGATCGGGAAACGGTGGAGCCCGCTGCTCCCGTCGATTTCGTCATCGACGATGATTGTGCCGACATAGTCTGCGGGAGGCGTGAGGCGGAAGAGGTATTTCCCCGCTCCCTGGTGTTCGAACTTCGCCGCGTCATTCGCGGGCGGCGGATTGCCGGAGTTCCAGTTGGCCCCGTCGGACCAGGAAACGCGGTCCCCGTTGGCCGTCCACCACGTGCTGCCCGATGCCGAAAGCGCGGCAAAGGCCAGCGCGGCTGCCGTCGTGATTCTTGAAACGGCAGTAGTCATCCGGATGTCGCGCATCTCGGCGCATCTTGCGTTCATGTCATTCGCTCCTTTGAGAGGTTGTTGATTTTGACGTGATCTTCCTGCGACAGGCTGGCGCGCGGCAGAGGCGCGGTCGCCCGTGACGGAGAGAACCGTAAATCGACAATTGCGACAAGTCAACGGGGTTTCGATGATAAAAATGACAAAAATTACATTTTGTCGCAAAATTCGAGAAATAATTTTTGCGACAAACCGGTTTTCTGGCTTGAACGAAAGCGTTTCAGGAGGGCGGGCGCGGAAAAACGGGGGCGCGTCAGGCGTCCTTGCTGACCACCAGCTGCTGCCTGTGCGTCCTGACCTGCGGCTCGGGGGGAAGCTTTCCGTCCATGCGCGCCGAAAGGAGCGCCGAAAGATCCGCCGCGGTGCGGTCGGAGCGCTTGTCCATCGTCACGACGGGACGCGCCTCCTCAAGCCCCTCGAACTGGCCGCCGCGCGTATAGTTGTCGTAGCCGGCCACGAGGATGTCGCGGTTCGGGACGAGGCCAAGGTCGCGAATCGCCGCTATGGCAACGAGCGCCCATTCGTCGCTAATGGACAATACGGCGTCAAGGCCACCCTCTCGCCGCAGTCTGGCAATCGACTCCATAGCAAGCGCCTTGAAGAACCTGAAGCGCCGACCGCCGACGGAATCGCGCTTCAGCCTTTCGTCGCCGAACACCTCGCAGGGCATCGGCTCAAGACCGGCCGTGCGCATCGCCTCGGCGTAGCCCTCGATCCGCTCGCGCTCCCAGAACTTTGACGGCGGCGACGGAAACAGCGGCACGATGCGGCGACATCCGCGGGAAACGAGCCATTCCGTGATTTCGCGCTCGCCGGCGCGATGATCGACGTAGGCGCGGTCGAAGGAGCGCAGTTCCGGGGCGTTGCCATAGACGACGACGGGAACGCCGGCGGCGCGGCAGCGGGACAACGCGGACATCCCGGCCGGCTGCTCGTTGATCGCGCCTGTCACGACCATTCCGGCAGGCGGGGCGTGGAAGAGAGTGTCCAGACCGCGCTCGGAAAGGAAGTCGCCGTTGACGATGGTGACGAACTTTCCAGCCGCGGAAAGCCTGGGAACGAGTTCGAGCGCAAGATAGGAATCCGACCAGCGCGGCGCCGTGATGCCGTCGGTGAAGCTTCCGAGCGCGCCAAGGACGCAAACTGTGTCCGACGCGAGGGGGGCGGCGTTTGCGGCGACTGGCACGAAGCGTTTGTATGAGCCCGGGCCGCGACGCTCGACGACGCGGCGGCGCTCGGCCTCAAGCAGCCCCGCGGCGGCGGTGTTGCGCGCGATGCCGAGAGTTTCGGCGATTTCGCGGACGGTCGGCACGGCGTCGCCGGGCTTGAGAATTCCGTCGGCGATGGAATCCACAATCCATCGCACGACGCTTTCGCGCGGCGGTGTCCGCCCCGACGCTGTCTTGCCGTTTTCCATTCGCTCCATCTAAAACTCTCCCCCGCCCCGCAGACGAAAACGACGGCGAGAAGTCGCCGGAGCCGGAGTATATGCGCGGAGCCGCGCATCGACAAGACCTCCTTCGCGGCAGTCCCGCACCCGCTCACCGAGCCAGTTTTCCAAACGCAGACATCGTGTTTCACCGTAGTTGACAAAACCATTTGCCGTAGTTCGGCGAATGCCGTTCGCCGTCATCGGCAAATATGTTTCACCGTAGTTGACAAAGCCATTTCCCGTGTTCGGCAAATGCCGTTCGCCGCCATCGGCAAATGTGTTTCACCGTAGTTGACAAATACGTTTCATCGCCAGTTTTTTCTGGCGAATGACGGAGTTATCGCGGAGCCTCACGGAACAGATCCGCGCAATAGAACAGTGGAAAGAACATGAAAGGCAGGGCCAGCCGTATGCGAGGCTGGACCCGCCGGAGGACATGCAGGGCCCGCTGGAGGAAAGGCTGGATCCGCCGGATGGAAGACAGGACACCCGGATAAAAGGCAGGGAGCTGCGGATGGAAGACAGGACCCGCCGGGAAACACTCCACGGCGGGTCCTGTTCTTGGAAATTGGTTGCGGAGGGATGATTTGAACATCCAACCTTCAGGTTATGAGCCTGACGA
>DJYI01000015.1 GCA_002448475.1 Verrucomicrobia bacterium UBA6982 | reverse complement strand
AAGCGGCGGAGCCTTCCGAAGCGGTGGAGTCTTCCGAAGCAACGGAGTCTTCCGAAGCAACAGAGCCTTCCGAAGCGGCGGAGCCTTCCGAAGCAACGGAGCCTTCCGAAGCGGCGGAGCCTTCCGCTCCGGCGGAGTCGGATTCCGAAACTCCAGCAGTTGAAGATGCCGCCGAAGCGGCGTCGGCCCGGCAGGAGGTCGAAGTCGAGGCGCCTCCGGAAACTCCTGCGGCGCCTTCCGCTCCGGCGGAGTCTTCCGAAGCGGCGGAGTCTTCCGAAGCGGCGGGGAATCAGGCCCAGCCGGACGTCTCCGGCGGCGACATTTTCGGCGCCATCGCCGCTGGGGACATTGATTTGTTCAAGTCTTTTGTCGAGTCGGATCCCGACTGCGTATCGCGCTGCGTTGGCAAGGGGGTCACACCGCTGCACTTTGCCGCCCGCGTGAACGCCATCGAGGCCGCATGGCGTCTGATTGAAGCAGGGGCGCTGGTTGACGCGGTGTCCGACTCGGGGACAACGCCGCTTCACTGGGCGGCGGACAGCAATTCGGTGGATGTTCTTCGTCTGCTCCTAAGCAAGGGGGCTTCTCCAAATTCGCTCAACGCGGTTGGCGCCTCTCCGTTGCATTTTTCGGCCCGTCATTCAACCACCGCCGCGTCGAAGGCGCTCCTTGACGCGGGCGCAAGGCCTGACGTCGCCGATTCCAAGGGGGTGACACCGCTTCAAATCGCCATTTCAAACGGCAATTCCGAAGTCGCCGAACTCATTTTGGCCGCGATTAGGGAGGCTGCGGCAAAGGCGCAGCCGGAACAGCCAGCGGATTCCGGCGCAACTGTCAGCGAACCAGCCCCGGAAGCTGAGTCTCAGCCAGAATCCGGCGATTCGGAAGCGTCTGCGGCCGCGCAGGTTGCCAAGCCGGAAGACGCGGCGTCTCCCGATGCCGCCCCCGAACCGTCTGATGGAAATTCCGACGAAGATTCCGTGGAGACAGAGCCCCCCGTCGCCGAGCCGCCCGTCGCCGCGAGTCCGGCCGCGGAGCCGGCTGATCCGAGTTCGCCCATTCTGGACGAGCCCGTCGAGGGGGCGATTCCGGTCGATTCGCTTCCGGATGCGACTGCCGCCGCCGCCGCCGCGGGGCGCGAGACGGAGTATCCGACGCCTGCCGCGATTTTCCGCGACACGACTCTTTCGTCAACCGAGCGCATCGAGCGCTTTGCCGCGCTTCCGGAAACCGAGCGTCTGTTCGACGGCTCGCTCTACAACGGCGAAAAGTCCCACGGCAGGTTCTCGGGATTCGGAATTCTCGTTGCGCCCACGCGCGATCGCTACGAAGGCGAGTTTCGACGCGGGCGCAAAAGCGGAAACGGAAAGTATTTCTACATTGGCGGCGATGTCTTCGAGGGCGAGTTTCGCGACGACGCCCCGCACGGTCGCGGGACATTCGACTTTGCCGCCGGAGGACGCATTACCGGCGTCTGGCGCAAGGGAACGCTGTGGGACGCCTCCGGCGAAATGGTGGATTCCTCCGGCCGCCGCTGGTTTGTCGAGTGGCGCGATGGCGAGTTCGTCGGCCGGTCGCCTGTTCCATGATTTTGAGCCGTTCAGGCGCTTCCATGTCATCAAATGTCCGCAATGCAATTCGCTCCGTGGCTGTAGCGGCTCTCTTCTCCGCGGTTCAGGCCGGTGCCGCGACGGCGCGGACAATCGCCCCGATTGACCGCGCCGACGCGGCGGTCGTTTTCGCCGAGGCGCTGGAGCGGGGGCTTCCGAGGGACGGCATTGTTCTCGTCGTTGACGTCTCGGAACAGCGCGCGTCGCTCGTCTCGCTTGCCGGTCCGCTTGTCGCCTGGCCGATTTCAACGGCCGTTGCCGGCACCGGAAATGCATCCGGCTCCAATCGCACCCCGCTTGGCTGGCATCGCGTCTCGGAGCGCTACGGAGCCGGCGCGGCGCCCGGAACGCGCTTTGTTTCGCGCCGGCCCGATGGCAGGGTGCTCGCTCCTTCCGAGTGGTCGCAGCCGACCCCTGCGGAAGACGCCGTTCTGTCGCGCATAATGTGGCTTGACGGATTGGAGCCCGGCTTGAATCGCGGCCCCGGGATCGACAGTCACGAGCGCTGCATCTACGTCCACGGCACAAATCAGGAGCAGCTTCTCGGCTCTCCCGCCTCGCATGGCTGCATACGGATGTCCAACGCCGCCGTGATCAGGCTTTTCGATCTGTCGGATGGCGCCGAAACATTCGTCCTCGTGCGATCGGCGCCGTCGCCCGCGGGGGGAGTCTGAGACGATGTCGTCCGGACCGTCAGTCCGCGCCGCGACGCGACGTTTCCTCCTCGCCCATCCTGCTCCGTGGATTGCGCTGGCGGCGCTGGTCCTGTCTGGCGTGTCGGGCGCGCGACTGCGCGCAAGGCGCGCGGCGTCGTCTCCCCGCGCGTCCGGCGCCGCCGCCGTTCAGGCTGGTGGAGGGGGCTCTTCAACGCTGACGGCGGCGGCGGTCGCGCTTGGAGGCTTTCGCGGGGTTCTGGCTGACGCTCTCTGGCTGCGGGCCGGGCGTCTTCAGGAAAAGCGCCGCTTCACCGAACTTGTCCAGCTTTCTGACTGGATCACCGCCCTGGAGCCGGAAAACGAGGAAGTGTGGACTTTCCACGCATGGAACCTTGCGTATAACGTTTCGAGCCTGCTTCCAGACGCGGCAGACCGGTGGCGCTGGGTGCAAAGCGGCGTCGAGCTGCTCCGCGACCGCGGGATTCCGGCCAATCCCGGATCGTCCGTTCTTCGGCGGGAACTTGGCTGGCTTTTCCAGCACAAAATAGGCTCCGACACGGATTCGGCGGCGGATTTCTACCGCACCGAATGGGCACGCGAGGTGTCGGCCTATCTTGGTCCCGCCGGCGAGGCCCCGGAAGCCGATTCGCTTGATGCGGAGGAGCTTGCCGGCGCGTTGCGCATGGATGCCTCCGCGATGCGGGCGCTGGAGGAGCGGTTCGGCCCCGTTGACTGGCGCGTCCCGATGGCTTCGTCGCTGTATTGGGGAATGCAGGCGCTTGAACTGGCGCGCGGCCGCGACGACCTTTCGTGCCGTCGCATGGTTTACGTGTCGCTGGCCGAGATGACGCGCCACGCCGGACGCCTCGTCGGCGATGCCGCCGACGAGGACTGGACTTACTCTGCCGAGCCGAACTTCGAGCTGCTCGACGCCACTGTCGCGTTTCTTGAGGAGTCTGTGCGTGTCGGCGGTTTTTCGGGCACCAAGCACGCGCTTGCCACGATGTATTTTGACGCAATCGCGATCGAACTTGCGCTTGGGCGCGAGGCCAGGGCGCGCGAGTGGCATGCGCGACTGTGCGATTTCCTGCGTCAGTGTGGCCTAAGGAGCGTCCCGGCCTGGGACGCCCTTGGCCCGGACACTCCGGACGAAGTCGATTCCGAACTTGAGCGCGTCCTGTGAGCGCGACCTTTAGTGGCCTGCGCGCGACTGGGCGCGCGGCGGGAATTACTTTTTCGGCCAGAACTTCTCGATGACCTCGGTCCGGATTCCGGTTTCCGAAGGCTCGAAGCAGTCGGCCAGAATCTCCCACCCAAGGTCAAGGGCCCTTTCAAGCGGAATGTTGACGGAGATGTCCATCATCTCCTTCTCGAACCGACGTCCGTATTTGAGGAGCTTCTCGTCCCACGCGCTCATGCGGAAGCCCATCGACTGCTTTTCCAGAGTCGAGCGGTATTGCGCGAAGAGCTGGATCATCGTGTCCATGATGACGCGGTGGTCGGCGCGTGTGTTCTTGTTCACCTGCTGCTTCAGACGCGAGAGCGAGCCGAACGGCTCGATGCGCCCGCCTTCGAGGTAGAACTGCCCTTCGGTGATGTAGCCGGTGTTGTCTGGCACGGGGTGCGTCACGTCGCCGCCAGGCATCGTCGTCACGGCCAGAATAGTGATCGATCCTGCGCCCTCGAAGTCAACGGCCTTTTCGTATCTTGCGGCGAGCTGCGAGTAGAGGTCGCCCGGATAGCCGCGGTTGGACGGAATCTGCTCCATCGTGATCGCGACCTCCTTCAGGGCGTCCGAGAAGCTCGTCATGTCAGTCAGCAGCACAAGCACCTTTTTGCCGGCGATCGCGAACTGCTCCGCGACGGCGAGCGAGAGGTCCGGCACGAGCATGCACTCCACGACGGGGTCCGCGGCGGTGTGGACGAACATGACGGTGCGCGAGAGCGCTCCGGACTTGTCGAGCGTGTCGCGGAAGTAGAGGTAGTCGTCGTTCTTCAGTCCCATGCCGCCGAGCACGATGACGTCCGTTTCGGCTTGAAGGGCGATGCGCGCCAGAAGCTCGTTGTATGGTTCGCCGGACTTTGCGAACACCGGGAGCTTCTGCGATTCGACGAGGGAGTTGAACACGTCGATCATCGGGATGCCGGTTCGCACCATGTTGCGCGGGATGACGCGCTTGGCGGGGTTCACGGACGGGCCTCCGATGTCGATCATGCCGTCGGTCAGAGCCGGACCGTTGTCGCGCGGGTTCCCGCCGCCGTCGAACACGCGGCCGAGAAGGTCGTCGGAGAATGCGACCTGCATCGGGCGGCCGAGAAAGCGGACTCGCGCGTCCGTGGCGATGCCGCGCGCGCCGGCGAAGACCTGCAGCGAGACGTTTTCTCCGTCGATTTTGATGACTTGCGCCAGCGAGGTGACGCCCCTTGATGATATTTCGGCGAGTTCGTGGTATGAGACGCCGGAGGCGCGGAGCGAAACGACGCTACCCGAACTGGAATCGATGCGGTGGTAAACGGTGTTCATTTGGACGTGCTGTTCTGGGCGGAGATGGCGGCCCGCGCCGACCATTGGCGCGTTGCGGAGACGGATGATAGCACAACGGGGCAAAAATCCAAAACGGCGCCCGTCCGGGGGGCGCAACCAGAAACTGTTCATGCAACGGAACGCAAAGAGCGCCATGAAAATATCGGCTGTGGCATCGGATGCCGCCG
>DJYI01000021.1 GCA_002448475.1 Verrucomicrobia bacterium UBA6982 | reverse complement strand
GACTTCGACGGCGACCAGATGGCCGTCCACGTGCCGCTTTCCGTCGAGGCGCAGCTGGAGTCGCGTCTGCTGATGCTCTCCGCCAACGCGATTTTCTCGCCCGCCTCCGGCAAGTCCATCAAGACGCCGACGCAGGACATCGTCCTTGGCGTTTACTACATCACCGCCGAGGACCAGCGCGACCGCATGCGCCGCGAGAACGGCCTGCCGGCCGATCCGCCCTTCGAGCGCCTGCCGCTGTTCTGCGACGCGTCAGAGGTCCACTTCGCCTACGACGAAAAGGCGCTCGGCATGCACAGCCGCATCCGCTTCCGGAACCCCGACTACGGCAAGGACACCCGCAACGGCGACAAGAACGCCAAGGTCATCGAGACGACCGTCGGGCGCGTCTTCTTCAACGAGATCTGGCCCGATGGCATTGGTTTCGTGAACCGCAAGGTTGACAAGTCGAAACTCGGCGACCTCATCCGCGACTGCCACGACGTGGCCGGCCCGACGGAGACGGTCCGGATGCTCGACGACCTCAAGGACCTCGGCTACGCCAACGCGACGCTCGCCGGCGCCTCGATCGACCTCGTGGACATGATCGTCCCTCCGGAAAAGCAGAAGATCATCGACCAGGCCCAGGGCGAGGTTGACAAGATCCGCAGCCAGCGCCGCGAAGGCATCATCACCGAGGGCGAAAAGCACAACAAGGTGGTTGACGTCTGGTCCGGCACGTCCGAGAAGCTCGTCTCCGTCATGTACAAGGCCATCGACCAGAACGGCTGGACCAAGGAGAAGGAGGAGAAGGGCGAGACCAAGGGCATGGAAATCAACCCCGTCTTCATGATGGTCGATTCCAAGGCCCGCGGCTCCAAGCAGCAGATCCGCCAGCTCGCCGGCATGCGCGGATGCATGGCCGACCCGTCCGGAAACATCATCGAGACTCCGATCAAGTCCAACTTCCGCGAGGGCCTCTCCATCCTCGAATACTTCATCTCCACCCACGGCGCCCGCAAGGGTCTCGCCGACACCGCGCTCAAGACGGCCGACGCCGGCTACCTCACGCGCAAGCTGGTCGATGTGTCCCAGGACGTCATCATCACCGAGGAGGACTGCGGAGCCCCCAACGGCATCGAGGTGTTCCCGATCATGGACGGCGAGAAGGTCGTCACGTCGCTCTCGCAGCGCGTTCTCGGCCGCACCTCGCTCAACGACATCGTCGATCCGGCCACGGGGGACATCATCGTCCACGCCAACGAGGAGATCGACGAGGCGGCCTGCAAGCGCATCGATCCGCTCAATCTGCCCTCTCTCTGGATTCGCTCCGGTCTTACCTGCCAGAGCGAGCACGGAATGTGCGCCAAGTGCTACGGCCGCGACCTCGCCACCGGCAAGCCCGTCCAGATCGGCTCGGCCGTCGGCATCATCGCCGCCCAGTCCATCGGCGAGCCCGGCACTCAGCTCACGATGCGGACGTTCCACGTCGGCGGCACCGCATCGACTTCCGTCACGAGCACCGACCACGTCACCATCGCCGCCGGCACGGTGCGTTTCTCCGACGACATCCGCAGCGTTTCCAAGGGCAAGGACACCGTCATTCTCAACCAGGGCGGCACGATCACCATCATGGACGACCAGGGTGTCGAGGTTGACAAGCTCTCGCCCCCGCTCGGCGCCACGGTCCACGCCAAGGACGGCGACAAGGTTCCAGCCAAGTTCAAGCTCGCCGAATGGGACGGCTACGCCACGCCAATCCTCTCCGAGTTCGCCGGCCGCGTGAAGTTCAACGACTTCGTGGAGGGCATCTCCGTTGACAGGGAGGTCGATCCGAAGACCGGCGTCGCACAGCTCAAGGCGATCGAAACCAAGGAAAACCTCCACCCGCAGGTCATCGTCCTGGCGGAGCAGCCCGGCGAAGACGGCAAGCCCGTCGCCCTTGGCTACTACTCCATCCCAACGGGAGCGATCATCACGGTCAAGGACGGCCAGTCCGTCGAGGCCGGCGAGCAGCTGGCCAAGACGACCCGCAAGGAGAGCAAGACGCGCGACATCACGGGCGGTCTTCCGCGCGTGGCCGAACTCTTCGAGGCGCGCCAGCCCAAGGAGGTCGCCGAGATCGCCAAGATCGAGGGCGTCGTCGATTTCGGCGACAACGAGCGCGGCAAGCGCGTTGTCATCGTCCGCGACGCCGACACGGACACCGAGGAGCGCCACCTCATCGCGATGGGCAAGCACATCATCGTTTACAAGGGCGACCATGTGCGCAAGGGCCAGCCGCTTACCGACGGCTCCCTTTCCCCGCAGGAAATCCTCGAGGTCTCCGGGCGCGACGAGCTCCAGCGCTACCTCGTCAACGAGGTTCAGAGCGTTTACCGTCTCCAGGGCGTCGAAATCAACGACAAGCACATCGAGATCATCGTGCGGCAGATGCTGCGCAAGGTCAAGATCGTCAACCCCGGCGACACGGACTTCCTCTGGGGCGAGCAGGTTTCGCACGAGGCGTTCATGCGCGAGAACGAGGCCGCAATGGCCGAGGGCAAGCGCTCCGCGGAGGCCGTTCCGGTGCTTCTCGGCATCACCAAGGCGTCGCTCGAGACCGACTCCTTCATCTCCGCCGCGTCCTTCCAGGACACGACTCGCGTCCTGACCGATTCCGCCACGCAGGGCGCCCGCGACTACCTGCGCGGGTTCAAGGAGAACGTCATTCTCGGACACCTCATCCCCGCCGGCACCGGCTTCCCGCTGCACCGCTGCCTCAAGCTCGTGCCGCTCTGCGACCCGATACCGGAGGATCAGATGCCGGTTTCCGAGGAGGAGAAGCTCCGCCGCCAGGCGCTCGAAGCCGCCGGCGAGGAGGGTGACGGAGCGCCCGAGGAGAGCTATGTTGACGACAGCGAGGGCGCGGACGATGTCCGCGACGCTCTCTCGGAGGACGAGGAGAACCCCGCCGCCGATCCCGAGGCCCCCGATCTGGACTACGACGCCATTCCGTCCGACGAGTGATTCGTTCCTCCGCGTTGGCGCGCTTTCCGCGCCGACGCTTCGCCGCGCCGCCGCCCGAAAGGACGGCGGCGCGCTTCATTTCAGCCGTCGGCCATGCCGGAGCCTTAGGGTGTCGCCGGCTTGACGGCGTCCTGCCCCTCGCCGCGCGATTGGCGGCGCCAGGCGTCGGGGGAGAGGCCCGTGCGGGCGTGGAAGATGCGGATGAAGTAGTTGGACGAGGAGAAGCCGCAGCGCGCGGCGATCGCGGAAACGGGCGCGTCCGAGGATTGGAGCATGCGCCGCGCCGCCGCCAGCCGAGTTTCCTCGATGCTTCCGCGGATGGTCGCGCCGGTGGCGGCGAACATCCGGTCGGCCTGGCGGCGCCCCAGTCCCATCGCCGCCGCGACGTCGCGCGCGCCGACGAACGGGTCGGCGGCATGCGCGGTGATGAAGTCCAGTCCCGCCGCCAGCCTTAGATCCGTGCCCTTCTCGACCGTCCGCGTGCTGTCGCGCCGCGCGACGCCAAGAACCCCATAGCGGACGATTCGAGACCTGGCCGGTCTGCGCTTCAGGAAAAGCGTCGCGAGCGTTTCCGCCGCGAGCCGCCCGGCCCCCTCGAAGTCGATGCGGACGCTCGTGAGCGTGGGCGAAGCGGTGAGGCAGAACGTCTCGTCGTCGTCCGCCCCGACGATGGCGGCGTCCTGCGGCACTTCGATTCCGGCGGTGCGGCACGCGTCGAGCGTGAGTTTCGCCAGCAGGTCGTTGCCGGCGAAGATGCCGAAGGGGCGGGGAATCCCAGCCAGCCAGCGCGCCAGGTTTTCGCGCTCCTTCACCCACGCCCAGTCGGTGACGGTCTCGTAGTGGTGCGCCTCGCAGCCGGCGGCGCGGATGCGCTCGAGAAACGCCTCGCCGCGCGTCCCGGTCCACGGATAGCGCCGCAGCATCGGCACGAAGACGAAGTGGCGCCGCCCCGTGGCGAGAAGTTCGTCTGCGGCGGCGGTGGCGACCTGGTTCTGGTCGCAAAGAATCCTTGCCCAGAGAACGCCCGGCATCGGTTTGCGGAGCCCGTTGCCCATGTAGAAGCCCGTGTCGAGGCCGACGATCGGCGCCTCCAGCTCCGCGAATATCCCGATCCCGCCGGTCAGGGCGTCGTTCAGGCGCACGGCGACGCCGTCGGCGCGCGCAAGCAGTTCGCGGTATGGCTCAAGCGTTCTGCCGACATGGACGAAATCGATCTCTTCGAGCGTCCAGCCGCGACGCCGCGCCTCCTCCGAAAAGCCCCGCAATTCGGCGCGCCCGGGCCAAAGGTCCGTCGAAATCACCGCGACGACGAGCGGCGCGTCGTTTCGTTCCGGCGCGTTTTTCGCCGACGATTCACGAATTCTCATTTCGCACACCCTTGGTTTGCGCTGGTCAAAACACGGCCCCGGACCACAATTCCCCAATGAATTCGCGCCACGGCAGGATTTCAATCCCATCGACGATTCTGCGCCGGGGTTCGTCGCAGACGAGAATGCGGCGGCGAAACGTCGCCTCTTCCGCGATGGCCTTGAGTCCCTTTAGGTCGGACCTGGCCGCGGCGCGCGTCGTCTTGGCCTCCACGGCGGCTTCGGTGCCAATCACGAAATCGACTTCCAGACCCGTTCGCGTCCGCCAGTACGCGATTTCGGCATCGCGGCGGGACGTGTCGGCAAAGGACCTCATCTCATGCAAAAGCCAGGATTCGAACGCCCTGCCGTATTCCGCCGTTCCGGGTTCCAGCGACCTGCGGCCCTGGAGGCGACGCGTCACTCCGCTGTCGAAGAGATGAAATTTGGCCGTTTCGACCGTCTTGCGGCTCCTGCCCTTTCTCCAAACGGGAACCTCGGTCGCCACGAGCGTGTCCCTGAGAATCTGGAAGTATTCCATCACGGTGCTTCTAGGAACCTGCGCGTCCGACGAAATCGCCTGGTAGTTGATCTGCGCACCGCTGCACAGCGACGCCACTTCGAGAAACCTGCTGAACGCCGGAAGGTTGCGCGTGGCGCCTTCCTGCATGATTTCCTGTTCCAAATACAGGGAAATGTAGCTCGAAAGATCGTCGTCCGGGTCGTCCGAAAACCAAATTCCGGGAAGAAGACCGACGTTCAGCGCCTTCCGCAGGTCGAACTCGTCGCCCAGCTCCGAGGCGGAAAACGGATGAATGTGCCGCATGCGTGCCCGCCCGCCGAGGAGATTGACGCCTCCCCTGCGAAGTTTGCGCGCGCTTGACCCGGTGAGAAGGAACCTCATTTGCCGCTCCTCGATCAGGCGGTGGACTTCGTCCAGAAGCGACGGCAGTTTCTGGATTTCGTCGATCACGACGGGGCGGTCGTCCACGCAGACTTCCGCAATGTATCCGGGATGGGCGGCAAGCCGCCGGTAAGTGTCGCCGGAAAGCAGGTCGAAAACGTGCGCATCCTGAAGCGTGGCGCGAATCAACGACGATTTTCCGCTCTGGCGGGGGCCGAAGAGGAAACACGACTTCCTCTTCAAAACGCTCGCCACATCGAGTTTTCGCGGTATGTATTCCATGGTCACTCCCGTTGTCTCTTTCGGACCAGAAGAACGGCCCGTTGTCGGTCGCGGGGTCGAAGAATAGCAGACAATACGTCAAAAGTCAAGCAAACTGCCGGAATAGTCGGCGATTTTACAGCAAAATCGCCGACATGCCCGGCGATTTGACTGAAGAATTGCCGGATTTTCCTTAGCGACTCCGCGCTTCGCAGAGGCATGAAATCAAAGCACAAATCAGACTTTATGTCTCAAACGTGCTATTCGGCGCGACCTATCTTTGTGATTGCGCGGAGTGCGGCGGCGCGGGATAATCGGAGTCGTGCAAACACACACTTTCCGAACACTTCACCAACGGGAAAACGCCATGAACGATCATCGAATTCTCCGAGCCTGTCTTGCGGCGCTCGCTCTTTCCGTCCTTCCGGCCACGGCCGCAAACACGTGGTTCGTCTCGCCGGACGGCGACAACGGCGCCGCCGGCACCGAGGCCGCGCCCTTCCGCACGATCCAATACGCCGTGACGAGCGCCGCCGCGAACGACACGATCATCCTTCTGCCTGGCGACTACGCGGAAGGGTCGGCCACGACGACAGTTGGCGGAAATTCCACGAGCCGCGTCGTCATCGACAAGACGCTCACGATCATCGGCCGCGACGGCCGCGACAAGACCCGCATCGTCGGCGCGTGGGACACGACGGAATACACCGACCGCCCATACGGCTTCGGCCCGAACGCCGTCCGCTGCGTCTGGATCGACAAGGGCGGCACCGGGACACGCCTCGAAGGCATCACCTTCCTTGACGGCTCCGTGCCGACATGGGAGTCCAACAGCACCTGTTCCAGCGGCGGCGGCGTCCTCGTCAACGACTCCGCGACGACCGCGACGATAGTCGATTGCGCCTTTGTCAACTGCCAAGGATACAACGGCGGGGCCGTCTGTTCGACCTACCAAAGCGCTGCCCGCCTGAAGGTCGTGCGCACCCTGTTCAAGCGCTGCCGCGGCTCGAAGTTCGGCCAGGCCATGCGAGGCGGAGGCGCATACAACTGCGTCTTCGACGACAACGGCTACACGTACTTCAAGGACGGAACCCAAAAGGTGGACGGGTCCTGCTGGCGCGGCGGCGCGTTCAGCTACGGCTACGCCGCGATCAACTGCACCTTCGTGAACAACAAGAGCTGGGGCGTCGGCGGCGACAGCGCCTTTTCCGGCGGCGTTTACAACTGCCTTTTCCAAAGCAACGGGGAGTCTGGCGGCATCTGCACGGACAAGGTCACCGGCCCCAAGGGGAACAACGTGGCCAGCACGGCGGAACTCTACACCAAGTTCGAGGTCCTGTCGCCCTACGACGGCGACTACCGCCTCACCTACAACGCCGACGCGCTGAACGCCGGCGATGCGGCCAAGGTCGCCAGCATCCCGGAAGGCTTTCGCGACAAGGACTACTACGGCAACCCGCTTCCGGCAAGCGGCACCATCCACGCCGGTGCCGTCCAGGACGCCCTGGCGTCGGCCGCGAGCGGCATCACCGTCACGCCGAGCACATACGGCTCGTGGCTGTTCGACGGCGAGCCGGTCCTGATGAACAACCGCACGTGGCGGGCCGCCGAGGGCTGGCCCGTCGCGTTCAACGTGAAGTTCGTCCCCGTCGAGGGGCGTGCGCTGGTGAACTACTCCATGGGCAACGCGCCGTACTGGCCCCTTCCCGACGACTCGATCTGGGTCACGGGAAAGCGAAACCAAGTGCAGGGTGTCAGCCCCGTCACGACGGGCAACATCTTCTACGCCGACCCCGTGAACGGCAGCGACGATACGGGCGACGGCTCCGCGGCGACCCCCTACAAGACGCTCAACAAGGCGGTGAAGAAGACGACGGCGACCTTCGTCGTGCGCGCCCTGCCCGGCGACTACAACGAAGGCGGCGAGAACATGGGCGACGACATCACCACGCGCGTCGTCGTGCCCAAGGCGCTTGAGGGGACTCTCCGCGTCATCGCCGTTGACGGCCCTGAGAGCACCTTCATCAGCGGGGAGTCCGATCCCGACACGTCCAACGGGACGGGTGCCAATGCCGTGCGCTGCATCGCCGTCGTCTCGACGAACGCCTATCTGGCCGCCTTCCAGGGCTTCACGCTCCGCGATGGCCGCTCGGGGCCGAACAGCACCGTCAGGTCGATAGGGGCCGCGCTCTGCAACAGCGACATGGGCGATGCGAACTTCGCCAGCTTCAACACGGCGTATCTCCTCGATTGCGTCGTCACCAACTGTTCCGGCAACCGCGCCGGGTGCATCGCCGGCGGCAACGCCTACCGCTGCAAGTTCTACGACTGCAAAACCTTCGGCAGCAACGGCCAGTGCGACCTGCGCTACTGCAACATCGTGTCGTCCCTCTTCGTCGGCTGCGGCGGCAAGTCACAGGTTTTCGGCAACACCGCCAAGGGCTACAACTGCACGATCTACGGAAGCGTTGGCGACACCCCGCAGAGCGTCTACAACAACGGCAGCGGAGTGAAAGGCTACCTCTACAACTGCGTCTCCGGAAGGCCGTCCGGTAACGACATCCACGGGGATACCACGGACGACCAGCTAGTGTACACGCTCTACTGCCGAATGTCCGCGAACTCCAACACGTTCACGACGGCCGTGAAGGAGGAGCCGCTGAAGCTCCTCGGCGCGGCTTCCGGCGACTACCGCCTCGCCCCCGACTCCGCCGGCGTCTGGCTCGCCTCGACTTCCTACATGCAGTCCTGCATGGACATCGACGGCAACCCGTTTGTCTTCAACACGGCGTTAGGCCGCTATCAGGCCGGGTGTTATGCGGCGCGCGTCGGCGGATCGCTCTACGTCGATGCCGAAAACGGCAGCGACGCGAACGACGGCGTGTCGGAAAGCGCCGCGTTCAAGACGCTTGCCGCCGCCATGGCGGCGGCGGATTACGGCGACACGGTCGTGGCGCTGCCCGGCACATACGAGGAAGGCACGATGGTGCCGACGCTCGCGCAGTCTTGCTACACCACCGCGCCGACGCTCCCTGCCCGCGTGGTTGTGAAAAAAGGCGTCACCCTTGAATCCCGCGACGGAGCGGATACGACGATCATCAAGGGCTCGGCCTCGCCCTCGACATCACGATCGGATGGTTGCGGCGACGGCGCGGTCCGCGGCGTGTTCCTGTGCGACGGCGCGACGCTGCGCGGCTTCACCGTCACGGGCGGGCGGACGCTGTATAACTCGACCTCCTCCACTATCGACACAATGGGCGGCGGCGTCTGCGGCGCATACAGCGCCACGGACGGCGATGCTTCGCAATACCGCGGCCTCGTCGACAACTGCATCATCTCCAACAACGCCGCCCGCACCGGCGGCGGCGCGCAGTACGGCACCTACCGGAATTGCCGATTCTTCGGCAACTCCGTTTACAACAACATGGGCTACGCTCTTTGCCGCGGCCTTGCGGAGGGATGCGTATTCAAGGGCAACGGCCCCGGCAACGGCCACTCGGTGTGCTACAACTGCAAGGTCGTGAACTGCACGCTCTTCGGCGGACAGGCCGGCGCCAGCAGTTCCAATCGCGGCCTCGTCTTCAACGAGGGCAGCACCGATCTCGCCAAGGGGCTCACGATCCTGAACTCCATCGTCTTGGGGAACTATCAAGCCAGAGCCGTCACCAACTGCTATTTTCTCACCGGCGCGGTGAACACCCTGACGGTCAATCTCTCGGGCACGGCGCCCAAGGAGAGCGGCATCGTCACAGGAAGCGCCTCGGTGATCGACGAGGACGGCAAGCCCGTTGCCGGCGCGGCGGTCATCGACACGGGCATGAACGACATCTGCCCCGCAGCGCTTGCCGCAGGCTTGGACTTGGCCGGCACCCGCCGCATCCTCAACTCGGCGATCGACATCGGCGCCCGCGAATACGACTGGGGCGTCCCGTGGGGTGCCGCCATCGGCGGCAGGCGGCTCGCCATCGACGACATGCCGAGCGACGCCGCGCTCGGCGCGGACGGCAAGTCGCTCGTCTTCGGCGCGCCCGCCATCGGCGAAGCCGGCGTCCCCGTCGCTATGTCGTGGACGGGCAACGGCAACGGCGCCGCCTACGACTTCACGGCCACCGTCACCGGCGCCGGAACTCTTGTCGTCACTGCGAATGGCGCGGAAATCGCCACCCTCACCGCCGCCGACGGCGCGAAGGCGCTGAAGTTCACCTCGGAGCTCGCCGCCAACTCGCTCCTCTTCGCCTACGACGGCCCGGAGGCCAATGGGGTGACGCTCTCCGGCTTCTCCAACCAGGCCCCGTTCGTGCTGATGGTGAGATGATCCCGGCGCTTCCGCGCCGGGCACGGCCCCCGGCGCTTCCGCGCCGGGCACAGAACAGAGTGCCGGACACGGGAGTGCCCGGATTTGACAACCGGCAAATTTGCGGGTAGGTTTCGCGGCCGGTGAGCAATGTGTCCATGAAAGCAGCCAACCATTTCGCCCAGGCGCTTCCCGGATTCAAGCACTCCATGCTGCGGCGGTGCCTCAACTGGGATTACAAGGCGCCTTGCATCTACCAGATCACTCTCGTGCTGGCCGACCGCGCTTCGCAGGCGCTTGGCCGGTTGGTTGTCGATGCCGACGGCATGGAAGGCGGCGGCTTTTCCCCAGAGGCCGTGCGAGCGCACGTGGAGCCTTCGCCGCAAGGCAAGGCGGTTCTCGCCGAATGGCGGACCATCGGCGCGCACCATCCGGAAATACGCCCGCTTTTCGTCCAGCTCATGCCCGACCACGCGCATTTCATCGTGCGCGTCGAGCGGCGGCTGGAGCGCCCGTTGGGGCAATTTATCGCCGGCTTCAAGACCGGCTCCTCGAAGGCGGCGACCGGTCGCCCCGGTTTCTGGGCCGACGGGTTTCAGGACACGATCCTTTTCCACGAGGGCCAGCTCGACGCCATGTTCGCCTACCTGCGCGACAATCCGCGCCGCCTGGCCGTAAAGCGGCTGGTGCCGGAGCTTTTCAGGGTGCGGCGCGATCTGGCGGTGGAAATCCGGGAGCTGCCGCTCCCGGCACTCTGTCCTGTGCCGGGCACGGAAGTGCCCGGATCTCCTGTGCCGGGCACGGCAGTGCCTGGATTCACCGCGCACTTCGAGGCAATCGGCAACACTTTCCTGCTAAACGCGCCGCAGTTGCTGCAGGTGCAGTGCTCACGCCGAGATTTCGCCTACAGGCGGGTGCCGAAAGCCGGGTTTAAGATCGCCCGCGATGCGGCGGGCGCTCCGGTTTGCGCCATGGCGACTCCGGCCTTCGAGGAGCGGTGCACCGCTCTGCTAGCCGCCGCGCGGCACGGCGCCGTGCTCGTATCGCCATGCGTCAGCGACGGGGAGCGCGAAATCGCGCGGCGGGCCTTTGAGGCCGGCGCCTCGGTAATCGCCCTGCGCAACATGGGCTTTTCGCCGCTCTACAAGCCCGGCGGCAAACTCTTCGACCAAACGGCCAATGGCAAGCTCCTGCTTCTCGCCCCGGCCGCCTGGCCCCACACCACGGCCGACAAGCCGATGACCCGCTCCGACGCCTGCGCGATGAACCGCATCGCGCAGTGGATCGCCGGCGACGGCGCCGCCGACATCAAATACCGCGGCATGGAGCCGCGCGACGTGGAGCGCGCCGCTCGCGCGGCCGTGCTCGCCACCCCATTTACAAACCATCCTCACCCCATCCACCCATGAAAGCACTTCCACCTCTTTTCCTCGTGGCCCTAATCCCGGCACTTCCGTGCCGGGCACAGGAGAACCCGGAGCTTCCGCTCCGGGCACTGGACAGACCGGGCACTTCCGTGCCCGGCACAGGACAGAGTGCCCGGCACGGAAGTGCCGGGGTCAAGGAGCAAATCGGCGAAAACGTGACCGAGGCGCGCGCGATTCTCGCCCGCCCCACACCGCGCGGCGGGCTTTCGCTGCCCGGCCTCGACATCGACATTGCCGCCTACGTTCCCGGCTGGACTGGCATTCCGATCAAGTCCGACTGGTCAAAGTCTGGCGAAAGTGGCGCGAAGACGTTTGAAATCAGGGGCCGCGACGACGGGGTGACCCGCTTTCGCGGCAGCGGGCAGTGGACGCAGCGCGAGGACGGTTCCCTCGCCGGGCATATCGAGTTGGAATGCGTCGCAGAGGAGCAAGTCCAGTGCCTCACGCTTGCCGTTTCCCATCCGGAGCCGCCGCGCTGGGGTCTCGGCGACGGAAAGCGCGCCGCGTTCGATTTTTCGCTCGAAGACGGCCGCGCCGTGCAGCTCACGGCCGCTGCGCCGCTACCATACCATTCACAGGATTCGCACCAATGGGGCGGCCAGTTCTCCACCCGCATCGGCGGTCACATCGGCACCGGCACCGGCGGCGGAATCCGCGCATTCAAGCCCGGCGAGCGCCTCGTCTGGGATATTTCGCTCTCCTCGCCTGACGGCATCGCATTCTCCGACTACAAACCGCTCACGATCACCGAAAACGAAAACTGGGTGCGCCTCGACTACAAGAAGGACGTCATCCCCGGCAGCGCGCTCGACTTCTCCGGCATGGGCTTTCAGGACGCCCCCGCCGGAAGGCACGGCTGGCTCAAGGCCGTAGGCGGCCACTTTGAATTCGAGGGCCTGCCCGGCGTGGAGCAGCGCTTCTACGGCGTCAATCTCTGCTTCAGCGCCAACTACCCGGATCACGACATGGCCGACCGCCTCGTGGAGCGATTCGTGCGCTGCGGCTACAACTCCATCCGCGTCCACCACCACGACGGCATGTGGGCGGAGGCGTATGCCAGTCGCTCCGCCGGGGGTTCGGGGGCAGAGCCCCCGTCCTTTGCCGACGACATCGACAAACTCGACTATCTGCTCGCCCGCTGCTACGAAGCGGGCCTCTACGTGACGACCGATCTCTACGTGTCGCGGCCGGTGGCGTGGCGCGACATCGGCATCGACCGCGACGGCAACATGGAGAAGCAGCTCTACAAGACATACGTCGGCCTCCACGACGGCGCGTTCTCCAACTGGTGCCATTGGGCGCAGGCGTTTCTGGAGCACGTGAACCCCTACACCGGGCGCGCCAACAAAGACGAGCCGGGCATGCCGTTGATTTCGCTCGTCAACGAGGGCAAGCTCCACATGGCCTGGGCGCGCGCCGGCAAGGCGAAGGACCCCGTAGTCCGCGAGGCGTGGAGGCGCTTCTGCGAGGAGCGCGGCGTCGCTGCGGAGAATTTCGACCCCGAACCGCCGCCGCCAGGAGCCGCCGACTACGCCGATCCGCACCACCAGTTCGACGAGTGGGTGAACCGCAAGGTCTGGGAGCGCGGCTCGGCCTTCGTGCGCTCGCTGGGCTGCCGCGCCCTGCTCACAAACGACAACAACGGCCGCTGGCACGGCGAGGGCGAGGGGCTGACCCCGCTCTACGACTATGTGGATTCCCACTTCTACGTAGATCACCCGGCGTTTTTGGACCAGCAGTGGAAGCTGCCCTCGCGCTGCACTCAGCAGAACCCTGTCCGAGCCGACACGCCGGCGATCTTCCATCGCGAATGGTCCTCAGCGGAATTCCCCAAGCCGTGCACGATAACCGAATGGAACTTCAGCGGCCCGGGCCGCTATCGCGCCATGGGTGGCATTCTTACCGGTGCCATGGCCGCGGAGCAATGCTGGGACGGGCTCTGGCGCTTCGCCTACTCGCACAGCAACCAAAATCTACTCGACGGCCAGGGCCACCCCGGCTACTTCGACTGCGTGACCGACCCCCTCATAGCAGCCAGCGACCGCGCGAGCGTGGCTCTTTTTCTCGGCACTTCCGTGCCGGGCACAGAACAGGCCGCACCGGGCGCAGAGGACCCCGGCACTTCCGTGCCGAGCACAGAACAGGCCGCGCCTGAGCATCCGAGTTTTGCAAATCAGAGTTTGCGCCTTGACAAGGAGCGCGGCAGCATGGTGCTCGACACGCCGCGCACAAGCGGCGGCTTCGCGGAAAGCGGCCGCCTCGACTGCGGCGCCCTCTCCTTCGAGATCGCAGGCGACCCCGCCATTCCAGCCACCATCTGGGCCAGCTCGCTCGACGGCAAGCCGCTCGCCCAGTCCTCCCGCATCCTGCTCACGCACCTTACCGACGTGCAGGGCGACGGAGCGCGCTACTCCGACGAAACGCGGCGCATCCTCCTGAAATGGGGCAAGAAGCCGCTTGTCGAGGTTGGCTCCGCCGTAGTTGAACTGCGCCTTGCCGCGCATGCCGAGCCCATCCACCCGTCCGTTTGGTCCCTTGACACGGCCGGCAACCGCGTTTCCGAGATTCCCGCCGCCTACGACCCGGCTACGGGGATACTCCGATTCACAGTCTCCACGCGCGACACGGAAGGCCACGGGCGCATCCACTACGAAATAGCCCGATAGAGCGAAGACGCGAAACTCCCATGCTCGACGACATCCCCGATCCGACGGGAAATTTGCCGGGTGGCGGGGCTTGTTCTAGAATGCGCGCTTCCCCGACCGGGGCGAGGAGGGGCGTTTTTTTTCGCCCGGCGCCACAGATTGCGGGACCATTGCAAGGGAATAAGCCATGACGAGCCACACTGCCAATAAAGCCACGCACGCCGATTTCCTGCCGCGCGCATTCGGCGCCGCCGCCGACGGCCTGACCAAGGACACCGCCGCGCTTCAGGCCGCCATCGACGCCGCCGGCGCGGCTGGCGGCGGACGGGTGGTACTCGACCGCGGCACCTTCCTCACTGGCGCGATCGAGCTGCGCTCCGGCGTGGAGCTGCACATCGCCGAAGGAGCGCGGCTCCTCGCCTCGCCCGACATCGCCGACTTCCCAGACTGGCCCGCGCCGCGACACGTCATCCCCGGCAACCTGCCGCGGCGGCGCAGCGCCAGCGTCATCTTCGCCGACGAATGCGAGGGTGTCGCCATCACGGGCGGCGGAGTCATCGACGGCAACGGCGCGTTTCACGTGCGCCCCGGCGACGGCGCCCCGGCACCATGCGGCTGGTCGTTCGTCCGCATCCAGCCCATGGAGAAATCGCTTCCGCGCGTCGTGTTTTTCGCGGGGTGCCGCGACGTGCGCGTGGAAGACGTCACGCTCGCGAACGGCCCGGCCGGCTGGGGCTACTGGATCCACGACTGCGACCGCGTCTCGTGCCTGCGCCTCACGATCCGCTCCGACGTGCGCTACCCCAACAACGACGGAATCCACGTCAACTGCTCGCGCGACGTCGAAATCGCCGACTGCGACATCGAGTGCGGCGACGACGCCATCGTGGCGAGAGCCAACAGCCGCTCCCTGCGCGAAGACAAGCCGTGCGAGCGCGTACATGCCCACGACTGCCGCATCCGCTCCTGGTGCGGCGGCGTCCGGATCGCCTGGGTGAACGACGGAGCGATCCGCGACTGCTCCTTCAAGCGCCTCGCCATGCGCGACACCTGCGACGGCATCCGGATCGTCATGCCGCACATGCCCAATCACCCCGACTACGGAAGGGAGGCGACGCTCGTCGAGCGCATCCTCTTCGAGGACATCGACATGGAGGGACTGCACGCCTATCCGATCGACGCCTGGATCGACCCGGACCCGCAGACACGCGTCGCCGCCGTGCGCGACATCGCATTCCGGCGCGTCAGGGCCGAATCCAACATGTTCCCGCGCTTCGTCGGCCGCGCAGACGCCCCGTTCGAAAACTTCCTGTTCGAAGACTGCTCGTTCCGGCTGATCCCGAACGGCGCCGAGGGGCCGTGGGCGCAGCAAGTCGCCACGCGCCCGGGCAACGTCGAGGGCCGGTTCCGCAACACCAGGGGCTTCCGCTTCGTGCGCACCGAGCGCTGGCCCGACGCCAACTGCTGAAAACACATCCCAATTTGCCGGGTGGCGGGGCTTGTGGTAGAATGCGCGCTCCCCCGACGGGGGCGAGGAGGGGCGTTTTTTTCGCCCGGCGCCCCAGGTCGCGGGACCATTGCAAAGGAATAAACCATGTGGGATTATTCGGAAAAGGTTCTCGACCACTTTCACCACCCACGCAACGTCGGAACGATCGAAAACCCGGACGGCGTGGGCGAGGTCGGCGCTCTTGCCTGCGGCGACGCTCTCAAGCTCATGTTCAAACTCGGTCCGGACGGGCGCATCGCGGACGTGAAGTTCCAGACGTTTGGCTGCGCCAGCGCCATTGCATCCTCGTCGGCCCTCACGGAGATGATCAAGGGCATGACGCTGGAGGAGGCGGCCAAGGTCACCAACGCCGACATAGCCAAGTATCTCGACGGGCTGCCCGAGCAGAAAATGCACTGCTCGGTCATGGGAATGGAGGCGCTCGAAGCCGCGATTGCCAACTACAAGACCGGGGACACGACGGTTCGCGAACTAAAGGACGATCCCCTCGTCTGCACCTGCTTCAACGTGCATGAAAGCGAAATCGTCGAGGCGATCCGCATTAACAAGCTGACAACAGTCGAGCAGGTGACGAACTACACGAAGGCTGGCGGCGCGTGCGGAAAGTGCAAGGGCGCGATACAGGCCATCCTTGACCGCGAACTCGGCAGACCCGCAGCCGATTCCCCCGCCGCCAAGGCCTCCTCCGCTCCGGCCTCGTTCGCTGATCTTTCACCGGCCAAGAAGGTTCTTGCAGTCGAAAAGGCGCTTGAGAAGCTTGTCCGTCCGGCGCTCGCCGTCGATGGCGGTGACGTGGAGTTGGTCGATGTGCAGGGCGGCAGGGTCCAGATAAGGTTTCTCGGGCATTGCGCGCACTGCATGGCCGCCCACCTCACGCAGGACGGCCTAGTGCAGGCAAAGCTGCGCGAGGAGCTAGGAGCGCCGGATCTTGTGGTGGAGACCGTCCAATGAGCGAGCTGCACTATCTCGACAACAACGCCACGACCATGCCCGCCCCGGAGGTCGTGGACGCGATGATGCCGTTTTTCCGCGACAGGTGGGGGAACGCATCGAGCATGTACGAGTTTGGCGGGAGTGTTCGCCGCGACGTGGAGGACGCCCGCGCCAAGGTCGCCGCTTTTCTCGGATGCGAGCCGCGAGAGGTGGTCTTTACCAGCTGCGGCAGCGAGAGCGACAACCACGCCATTTTCGGAACGGTGGAGGCGCTCGGCCCCGGCGCGACCGTCATCACGACAAAGGTGGAGCACCCCGCCGTGATTCAGCCGTGCAAGGCGCTCGAACAGCGCGGAGTCCGCGTGGTGTGGCTTCCGGTCCACAACGACGGAACTCTGGACATGGACGCCTACAAGGCGGCGCTCGCCATGCCAGGGCCGAAGCTCGTCACGATGATGTGGGCCAACAACGAAACGGGAGTCCTGTTCCCGATTCCCGAATGCGCCGCGCTCGCCAAGGCCGCCGGCGCAGTTTTCCACACCGACGCCACTCAGGCCGTAGGCAAGATAGACGGCGTGGACATGGCTAAGGTCCCCGCGGACATGCTCTCCTTTTCGGGCCACAAGATCCATGCCCCGAAGGGCATTGGCGTCCTGTTCGTGCGGCGCGGCACGCCGGTGCGTCCCTTCCTGCTCGGCGGGCATCAGGAGAGCGGGCGCCGCGCCGGAACGGAAAACGTTCCATACATCGTCGGCCTGGGCAAGGCCTGCGAAATGGCGGCGGTCGAGGTTCGCGATGGAACGCTCTCCAGAATCGCGGCGCTCCGCGACCGCCTTCAGGCGGGGCTGCTGCGCATACCGGATACCGTTGTGAACGGCAATCTCGAAGCGCGGCTGCCGAACACGCTCAACGTCTCGTTCCCATACATCGAAGGCGAGGCAATGCTCTACCACCTTGGCGACGCCGGGGTGTGCGCCTCCTCCGGCTCTGCCTGCACGTCCGGATCGCTTGAGCCGTCGCACGTCCTGCGCGCGATGGACGCGCCGTTCACGTCACTGCATGGCTCCCTGCGCTTCAGCCTTAGCCGCTACACCAACGATGCGGATGTTGACGCCGTGCTTGACGCGATGCCGGGAATAGTGAAGACGCTCCGCGAACTTTCCCCATACGGGCACTGAAAAAGGCGATGGGCAACGAGGACGGCACTCTCGCCCGCGCCGACGCGCTGCGGATTCTTCGGCGCTGGACGGAAAACGGCGATTTCCCCGACAGGATGTTCGGGGACGTCCCCCCGTTTCGCCGTCCGTTCGTCATGGATCTCGTCTATGCGACGGTCAGGCGCTGCCGGGCGCTTTCGTTCGCGGTCGATTCGTTTGTCCGGGCGCGTCCGAACCGTCCTTTCGCCTACGAGGCCCTTTTGCTGGGCGCCGCGCAGATTCTCGAAATGCCTGATGTCGCGCAGTATGCCGCGGTGGATTCCACCGTCGAAGCATACAAGGCGCTCGACGGTCGCGGGCAGTCGGGGCTGATCAACGCCGTGCTTCGCAATTTGCTGCGCAATCTTCCAGCGGTGCGACAGACTCTCGCCCGCGCCCCGCTCGCGGTTCGCGCCTCCCACACGGACGAGCAGACGGAGCGCTGGGTGGCGCGATTCGGGCGCGAACGCGCTGAGGCGCTTCTGGCGTGGGACGATCGTCCGGCCTCCGTCACGCTCCTGCCGCTCCCCGGCCGCGTCACGGCCGCGGAGCTTCTTGACGCTCTGCGCGCGGTAGGCGTGGCGGCGGAGCCGCATCCCGGGCGTCCAGACGAGGCGGTCGTGGTTCCGCACGGCTCGCACGTGGATTCTCTTCCCGGTTTCGCCGAGGGTCTTTTCACAATTCAGGATCCGGCCACGATCGAGGCGGTGCGTCTGCTGGACGTCGCTCCCGGAATGCGCGTTCTGGACGCTTGCGCTGCTCCAGGCGGCAAGACGTGCCGGATAGCGGCGCTCATGCAGGGTAGGGGGGCGCTTTTCGCGGCGGACTGCTGGCGAGACAGGCTTGACCCGCTTCGCGACAATCTCCGCCGTCTGCGCTTCGACTCGTTCGTTCAGATCGGGGTTTTGGACGCCAAGCGCGCCTCTCCGGACGATTTCGGCCGCTCCGGCGCGCCTCTGTTCGACCGAATCCTCGCCGACGTGCCGTGCAGCAACACCGGAGTCCAGCGGCGACGCGCCGATGCGCGCTGGCGCTTCGATCCGGCGCGGCTGGCCACGCTGGCGCAAACGCAGTCGGCGATACTGGAAAACCTTGCCACGCGGCTTCTTGCGCCAGGCGGGCGCATCGTGTATTCGACATGCTCCGTGGAGCCGGAGGAGAACGAGAAGGTCGTGGAGGCCTTTCTTGCCCGCCATCGCAACTTCAAGCTGGTTGAAAAGGCGGCGCTAGTTCCGCCGGACATGGAATGCGACGGGGCGTTCGCGGCCGCGATCATGCGGGCGTAGCGATTGCGTCGCCGCATCCGGGCGATTTGCGCGCTTGAGGGGCGTTGGGGTAGAATCCGCCGCAAGCCTCCACCGCGCCAGGCGCGTCGGGCGTTTTTTTCCATGTTTCGTTTCCGCCTCCCGTTTTCAGTGTCCGTGCCGCCAAGCGTTCTGCGTGTGGTGTCGGCGCTTTTTCTGGCGGTTCTCGCGGCGGGTGCCCCGGCCGCGCCTTCCGGGGCGCGCCAGCCTGCGAAAAAGACGGCGTCGGCGAAGAGAACCAAGAAGACTTGGAAGCCCGCCCCCGCGAAAAAGACCGCGCCGTCCGCAGGGTCCTCCTCGTCCGCCTTTTCCTCGAAATACCGCTCGCCACGCAACAAGCAGCGACCGCTGCGCAAATCGACGCGGTTTATCATCCTGCACACAACTGAGGGCGCTGCGCGCGGCGCGCTGGAAAAACTTTCCGCCAACGGCGAGTGCCACTATGTCGTGGACGAGGCCGGGCGCATCTACACGATAATCGACAGGGGCCGCGTTGCCTACCACGCCGGGCTTTCCATGTGGAATGGCACGACGGATCTGGACGGCTGCTCGATCGGAATCGAGGTCGTGGGCTACCACGACAAGGAGGCGACTGCCGCGCAGTTCACCGCGCTCAGGAGACTTGTCGGCGATCTCAAGCGCGTTTACAAGGTGCCGGACGAGCGCGTGCTGACGCACTCCATGGTCGCATACGGCAATCCAAACCACTGGCAGAAGAAAAAGCATCGCGGGCGCAAGCGCTGCGGCATGCTGTTCGCCACAGCCGCAGCGCGCAGGAAAATCGGCTTGGCTGGAAAGCCGGCGTTCGATCCAGATCTGCGCGCAAAGCGCCTTGCGGACGCCGATCCGGAGCTGACGCGCATTCTCTACGGCGGCGCTACGCGGGCGGAAACCGGCGCGCCCGCGGCGCGCCCGTCCTCTGGCGGGACGGGAGCGGCGTCCGGCGGGTCCGCGGCACCGGCCGCCGGCGCGGATCAGAAGTTCGTCATAGGTCCCAAGCGCTCCGCCTGGGACATTGCGCGCGACCGCTACAATTCGCGCTTCACCGTGTATGTCTATCCGAACGGGACGAAGAAGCGCGGAGACGAAATAACGTCGCGAGAATGGCGCGCGATGCCGGCGGGAACTGTCGTGCAGATGGCCGACGCGGCGTCGGAGGAGTCGGAGAAGACGAGCGGCGGACCGCTCGTCGTGGGCGAGGACGGACCGGCGGAGTCGCTCGCCGGGGACGACGCGGTCGCATCGACGACATTTTGGTTCCGTCCGGGTGGGCAGTGGTCGGCCGGATCGTCGCTTACGCTTGCTCAGATCTCCGCCCTGCCCAAGGGAACGCAGGTCCTGGTGGGATACAGGAACGCCGGCGGCGTGTCGTCCAAGAGGCCGCTTTTCGCGGTCTGCGGGACGAAGTGGAACAAGCCGGACACCTATTATCTGATCCGGGGGAAGCTTGTGTCCGGCGATGGCATCGACGAAAAGGCTGTGCCGCGCGGAACGCAGGTGTTCGTCAGGAAGGAGTGACGAATCCGGCGAATCCGAAATTCGCGATTTGGGAGCTGCGGGGCTATTTCAGCAGCCCCTTGGCATTCAGAAATTCCCAGATGCGCTCAAGATACGTGTATGCGCCGGTGCCGGGGATGGCCGAGCGCTGAAAGCAGTGCGACTCCCGGGCCAGGGTGTGCAGTTCGCCCTGGACGCCCATGCGGCGAAGCTGCTCCCAGACAACGACTGAGTTCATCGGGACCCATGAGTCGGCGTCGCCGTGGACGAACAGAATCGGCGGCGTGTCCGGGTCGAACGAAAACTCCGGCGCCGTGCGCGAGGCGGGATCAAGCCCGGCGTCGTGGTCGCACCGTTCAGTGCATTCGGCCAGCGAATATGCCGGATAGATGCAAACCGCCCATTGGACGCCGCATGGCACTGACGAGTCGATCTTGTCGATGGGGCAATATGCCTTGTGCCGGGAGCTTGTGGCCGCCATTAGCGCGAGGTGGCCTCCGGCGGAGCTGCCCATTACGCCGATGCGGTCCGGGTCGAGCCCGCGCTTAGCCGCGCCGGCGCGGACGAGACGGATCGCGCGTTGCACGTCCTGCCACGCCGTAACGTGCTTGGCCAGCGGGGCCGGCGGACGCGGAACGCGATACCGCACCGTCACGACGGTCATTCCCCTCTCGTTGAGGAACCTGCGGGCGGGCGCGACCTCGAAGCCGTCAGGTCCGTTGGCGTTGTAGCAGCCGCCGCTCCAGATGATCTGGATCGCCCGGGTTGAAAGGTTTGTCGGTATGTGCCATTCGAGATACGGCTCGTTCTGGCCGGGGCACTTCGTCGGCATGGCGACGCCTTCCCAGATTTTCGCCTTTTCCGTGGCGCCGCGCGCCTCGTCGGAGGCGAATCGCTCCATGAGCGACTCCGGTTCGCCGAGCGGTCCGAGGAATTCCATCCGGCGCAGAAATTCAATGGCGCGCTCCAGCCCGTGCGCGCCGTGCGGCTTGTCCGGCGCTATGTGGACTTCGGCCGGAACGCCGAGCTTGCGCAGTCTGCGATACACCCGCGTCGAGGAGATCGGAGAATAGACGTCCGCCCCGCCGTGCAGCAGACACATCGGCGGCGTCGCCGAGTCGAACGCGAAAGCGGGATCTAGCTGGATGTCCTGCCCGTCCCCCTCCCTGGCGTTTGGACCTCCCTGTCCGTCGGAGAGGCCATACGCCAGGGCGAATACGACAGCCGCGTTCAGGTGGCACGGCACGTCGTCCGTCGCATCGACCGGCTCGTATGCCCTGACGGACGAGGAGGTGGCGAGGAGCGTCGCCATGTGCGAACCCGCCGACATGGACACGGTGAATATCCGCTCCGGATCAAACTTGCGCTCCGCCGCCTGCGCCCTGACAAGGCGCACGCCGCGCTGGCCGTCCTCCCACGCGCTCTGGTGGATCGGAAGCCCCTTGGGACGCGGCGTCCTGTAAACGAGAGACACGCATTGCACGCCGAGCTCCGTGAGGCGCTCGCGCCACTGCTTGAGTAGCCCCACGTCGCAGCAGTTGTTGTATGCGCCGCCGGAGATCAGGATGGCGCACGATCCTGTGCGGGTCGAGGAGTCAGGCGGATCAAACCATTCCAGATATGGCTCCGCGTGGGCGGCGCGGTCGAAACCGGGCCGTCCCGACTCGTCCGTCGTGGCGGCGATCTGGTGCTCCTGCCTGTCCGGCATCAGGCCCTCAGGCCAGATGGGCTGGCGGACGCCGCCGACGGCGGCGCAAGCCGCGAAAAGTGAGGTTGCTGCCATGCAAGTCTTTCCCGCTGCCATGGATCCGGAGTCTCCAAGCTGTCAGTAGTTGCCGGTGAACGCGGCGGATTTCGTCGGGGGCGCGTAGCCGGGGAAATAGGACTCGAAGTCGATCTTCAGGTATTTGCACAGGTCGAGCAGTTCGGTCATCGTTCCGTCGTTGACCTGTATTCCATTTGCCCGGCGGTCCGCGGCTGCGGCGACCTCCTTTTCCCCGTGCGTGTAGATGCGGTCGCGGCCGACAGCCTTCGGCGCGTCGCGCAGGCGCTGGAGATACTCCGAGAAATGCCGCTTGACCTGCTCCGCGTCGCCGAAGATCTTCGGATCAATTGCGGCGAAGCCGTGGCAGATGCCGGTCTTGTCCGAAAAAGTGCAGCACAGGTCGCTCGTGACGCCAAGCGAGAATATCGAGCTGAAAATCTCGGCCACCATGCCCCAGCCGTAGCCCTTGTGTCCGCCGAGGGTCTCGCCGGATCCGCCGAGAGGCACGATTCCGCCGCCCTTCTTGCCGACGATGTTGGCCAGGACGCGCGGAGCCGAGTCGCACGGTGCGCCGTTTTCGTCGAGTGCCCATCCCTCCGGCAGCGGCTTTCCGGTCTTGTTATACATCTCCAGCTTGCCGCGCGTCACAACCGTCGCCGAGGAGTCGAAGAAGAACGGATACGGGTCTGCGGGGGCGGCCACGGCGATCGGGTTGGAGCCGATCATCGCCTTTCGCGAGAACGTCGGCACCATGATGGCCTCGGAGTTCGTGCACGAAAAGCCGACAAGCCCGCGCCGGGAGGCCATCTGCGCGTAGTATCCGGCTATGCCGTAGTGGTTGGAGTTGCGAACGGTGACGATTCCGACGCCGGACTTCTCCGCCTTTTCGATGGCCTTCTCCATGGCGAAGACGCCAATCAGCTGCCCCATGCCGGAATGTCCGTCCACGACGGCGCTCACAGGAGTTTCAAAGACGACCTCCGGCTTTTCGTTCACGTGGATCAGCCCCTTCGCGATGCCCTTGTGGTAGCGAACCATGCGCTGCATTCCATGGCTCTCGATGCCGTAGAGGTCTGAGGTCAGGAGAACGTCCGAGATCACGTTCGCCTCCTTCTCGTTGAATCCGAACGCCTTGAAGGCGTCGTTGCAGAATTTGTCGAGAGTGTCGAAACTCCAGGTCACGTATGCCATTTGTTGACGTCCTTTCAGTTGAGTTGTTTGGTTGCTGTTTTCAAAAAAGGGGGCGCGCGAGTTCAGCGCAGGAGGGCTTCCATCGCGGCGGCGGCGCGGAGGAGGGCGGGCTCCCCGAACGCCGGGCCTAGGATTTGCAGCCCGACCGGAAGTCCGTCGGCGGCGGTGCGCCCGCACGGCACCGAGACGCCGCACAGTCCGGCAAGGTTCGCCGGCACGGTGAACGCGTCGCAGAGATACGCCTTGAGCGGGTCGTTCACGGTCGAGTCGAGCTTGAAGGCCGGCGTCGGCGCCACCGGGCACATCAGCACGTCGCACTTGGCGAAGGCGGCGTCGAAGTCGCGCCGGACGAGCGTCCGGACCTTCAGGGCGCGGCGGTAGTAGGCGTCGCGATAGCCGCTGGAGAGCACCCACGTGCCAAGCAGGATGCGGCGCTTCACCTCGGGGCCGAATCCGTCTGTGCGGGACCGGTCGTAGAGACTCGCCAGCGAGCCGTCCGGGCCGACGCGGCGCGCGCCGTAGCGCACTCCGTCGAATCTCGCCAGGTTGGCGCTGGCCTCCGCAGTGGCGCAGATGTAATAGACCGCTATGGCGTATTCGGTGTGCGGAAGGGAGACCTCCTCCACGCGCGCTCCGGCGGCCGCCGCCTTGTCGATGGCGGCGCGGACGAGCGAAAGGACTTCGGGATCGCTTCCCTCGGCGAAATATTCGCGCGGCACTCCGATGCGCAGGCCTTCGGTCGAGGCGCCGCGCAGCGCGGCGGCGTAGTCTGGCACGGGGCGGTCGAGGCACGTCTGGTCGTGCGGGTCGGCGCCGGCGATGCACTGAAGGAGCAGCGCGGCGTCTTCGACGGTGCGCGTGATCGGGCCGACCTGGTCGAGCGACGAGGCGAAGGCCGTCACGCCGTAGCGCGACACTCGCCCGTAGCTGGGCTTCAGTCCCACGCATCCGCAGAACGAGGCAGGCTGGCGAATCGAGCCGCCCGTGTCGGTGCCCAGGGAGCAGAGCGCCATTCCCCCGGACACGGCCGCGGCGCTTCCTCCGGACGATCCGCCAGGGACGCGGTCGGGGGCGACAGGGTTGCGCGTGGGGTGGAAGGCGCTGTGCTCGGTGGACGCGCCCATGGCGAACTCGTCCATGTTCACGCGCCCGCATGGAATCGCGCCGGCGGCGCGCAGGCGCGCCGTCACCGTGGCGTCGTATGGGGCGACGTATCCCTCAAGGATGCGTGAAGCGCACGTGCATGGCTGACCCTTGACGTTGAAGATGTCCTTCATCGCCACCGGGATTCCGAGAAGATCGCCGCTTTCCCCGGCCCGCCGGCGCGCGTCGGCCTCGGCCGCGGCCGCGATTGCGCCTTCGCGGTCAACCGTGAGGTAGGCGCCGATCCCGCCGTCCTTTTCGTCGATGGCCGCAAGGACCGCGCGAACCAGCTCCTCTGAAGTGTAGAGACCCGCGCGCATGGCGTCGCGCGCGGAGGCGACCGTGGTCGCGGAAATGTCTTTTGGTGTGATCATTGCGCTGGCCCTTCCGTCTATTCCACGATCCTGGGCATCCGGAACTCGTCCTGCGACGAATCCGGCGCGTTTGCGAGCACTTCCTCGCGCGGAAGGGACGGCTCTGGTTCGTCCTCGCGGAAGACGTTGAAGACCGGCTGCCCGTATTGGGTGGGTTCCACGCCTTCGACGTCCACTTCAAAAAGTTTTCGGACGTATGCCGCGATGGGGGCCAGCTCGCGCTGGAAGCGCCCCATCTCCTCCGGCGAAAAATCGAAATGCGCAAGACGGCAGACGTGCGCCACGTCAAGCCCGGCGTCGGCGGCGGGGGCTTTGGTGTCTGTGTTGTTCATCGCCGGACAGGATACCACGCCGCCCCTGCGGCATCAAGAACGTTTGACAGGGGTGGCGGACAGCTTGAATCCGGTGCCGACGAACTGGGCGATGTCGCGCCCGGTGTCGTCTGTGACATCGACGTTCACTACGCACGAGCTGCGTCCGTCCTTTCGGTAGCGCGCCGTGGCCACAAGTCGCGTTCCCCTTGGCGCGGAGAGAAAGCTCACCGACACCTGCTGCGCGACTGTCCTGCGCTCCGGATCGTTTGTCAGAGCCGCGAACGCGAAGTCCGCAAGCGTGAAGATCGCGCCGCCCATCACGCCGCCGTGGGCGTTGAGGTGACGGCCGGACAGGACCATGCTCGCGACGGCGCGCTCGTCGTCGCGCTCCTCAAGGACGACTCCGTTTTCGGTGGCGAACCGATCTCCCGAGAAAAAAACGCGCGCTTCTTCGATGTTCATTTTGGGTGCCTTCGAGGCTGTGGGGAACGATGGGTTTCTCCGGCTTTGCCGCGGTCATGCGAGTGCGGCCTCTCTGCGGCCGGAGTCCTGGGACGCGGAATCTGAGCGAGGCGCCGGGGGCCTTGGAAAGTCTCTCCACGGGCCGATCCAGCCTGTCGTGGCGCGGAAGTAGCGGTCGAGGACGCGGAGCGAGACGAGGCGTTCCCGCGACTTGTCGCGAAACCTGGCGACCCATGCGTTCGCGGCGGCGACGATGCGCGCGCGCTCCTCTGGGTGCGCTTCGAGTCGCGCGACGACCTTGGCGACGTCCGATCCGTCCGGCGCGATCTCGGCGTAGTGGACTCCTGGCATGAGCAGCCCCTCCTGGAACCATGTCTCAAAGCGCGGGCGCGGCGCAAGGGCCACGGAGTTCGACGACATGATCCATTTGAGGTTGGACGCCACGTCGTTGCCTTCGAGCGAAAGAATGTATCGGTAGCGCAACTGCTCGGCGATTGACAGCTTTCCAGTTCCCCACTCCGCTCTTGCCGGGCGCGACGACGTGTCGCCAAGGTCGAGGCCGGGGCCGCCGAAGTTGGCCGCGAAGAACGCCTCGCGCAAAGGCTTGCCGCGAACCTTGCCGCGGAACACGGCGACCGGGCGCTTTTCGCCGTCGGGAACTGAGTCGCGGACGAACGTGAAATGGCGTATCTTGTTCAGGTTCAGCAGAACCGACGCCGCGTTGGCGCTTTCCGGGCCGAGATCTTCGGCGATGGGGCGGGACTTCACCACCGACGGCGATTCCGGCACGAACGTCACGTCGCCCGGAAAGTGCATCCAGCGCAGATCGGGGGGAAACCAGCGCAGCCATTCCCGCGTGTCGAAGTAATAGACCTGGCCCTTCCACGGAAGCCGCTGCTCGCGCAGACGCGGCGCGGAGTCCGGAAGCGGCGCCGAGGGGCCGCCCGCGCTGGCGGGCCTTGGATCAAGCCGGCAGCAATACGCCGCGCGCGCCTCGATCTCCGCTGCGTCGGCGCGAGCCTGAATGGACGACAGTGCGGCGTCGAGTCGTCCGAGGAAGACGCGGCGCGGAACGAGAAGAGAGAGAGAGTTCCGCAGGAAATACGGAAACTTGGCGTTCTTTCCGCTTCTCAGTGCGTAGGGGACGTTCATTGCAAGTTTCCGTTGCCTTGCTGGAAAATCGACTTTTTACGCGCCGGTGTCGGAGGCTTTCGCTCCGGTCATTTCGATTCCGCGCCGTCGCCGAGCGCGGTTGACTGGCGCACGATGGCCATTTTGTCGTAGCAGGCGAACGCCCCGTCCACGAGTTCGCGGCGCGGCCGCGGCGTGAAGAGCGAGACGACTGGCACGATGACGAGGCCGGCGATCATGGCGATCGATCCGGCGTGGATCGGGTTCAGGACTCCGAGTCCGGGCACGACCGGTTTCCACCAGAACACGTTTGCGACGGTGAGGCCGACCGCGAAGACGAAGCACACCCAGACCGAAGCCGGCGTGACGCGGCGAGAATAGAGCGCGTAGAGGAACGGCGCGAGGAAGGACCCGGCCATGGCGCCCCACGAGACGCCCATCATCTGGGCGATGAACGCGATGGGATTTGTGCTTTTGTATTGGACGAGCGCGAGGGCAGCGCTTATCGCGATGAAGACGACCAGCAGCACCCGGATGCACAGCACCTTCGCCCGCTGGGACATGTTCCTGACAAGGGTGCCGTCAACGAAGTCGAGAGTCAGCGTCGAGCTTGATGTCATGACGAGCGACGAAAGCGTGGACATCGAGGCCGAGAGAACAAGCACCACCACGAGCGCCATGAGCGGTCCGTCGGGGGAGATCGCGCTTTCTAGCATCTTCGGCACGACTGCGTCGAACCCTCCTGCGGGAGCGCCGGTCTCGGTTACGCCGATCTCGGAGGCGAAAAGACGCCCGAAGCCGCCGAGGAAGTAGCATCCGCCCGCGACGACGAACGCGAAAAGAGTGGAGATGAGAGTGCCCTTCTTGATCGCGCCCTCGTTCCTGATCGCGTAGAACTTCTGCACCATCTGCGGCAGTCCCCATGTGCCAAGCGACGTGAGGATGACGACGAAGAGCAGGTTCAGGGGGTCCGGTCCGAGAAAGGACGCGAAAACGCCTGGAGTGGGACCGGCTCCGGGCACGAGTTCGGGTCCTGGAACGCGCGCAAGTCCGTCCATCGCGGCGGCCAGGCCGCCCCTGGACGAAACGACGGCGGCGATCACGGCCGATATTCCGAAGAGCATGACAACGCCCTGGATGAAGTCGTTTATCGCCGTCGCGAGGTATCCTCCGGCTATGACGTAAACGGCCGTGAGTATCGCCATTAGGACTATGCACCAGGCGTAGTCGAAACCCGGAAACGCCATTGCGAAGAGTCGCGACAGGCCGTTGTAAAGGGACGCGGTGTAGGGGATGAGAAACACGAACACGATCGCGGAGGCGGCGAGTTTAAGCGACGGGCTGCCGAAGCGTTTCGCGAAGAAGTCCGGCATCGTGGCCGAGTCGAGGTGCTGCGTCATTATCCTCGTGCGGCGGCCGAGGACTGCCCACGCGAGCAGCGAGCCAATGACGGCGTTGCCGAGCCCGGCCCATGTCGCCGAAACTCCGTAGCGCCAGCCGAACTGCCCGGCGTATCCGACGAACACCACTGCCGAGAAGTAGCTTGTGCCGAAGGCGAATGCGGTGAGCCACGGGCCGACGGTTCGGCCGCCGAGGACGAAACCGTCCACGCTGGCGGCTTTGCGGCGGCACCAGAATCCGATTGCGACGAGGGTGGCGAAATACGCGACGAGAAGTGCGAGTTTCATTTTTGATTTTTTGTCTTTTGACTTTTGGCCTTTTGCATTTACAGTCCGGCCGCTTTGAGCGCGGCGGCTCGCGCGGCCTGCGTGGCCGCGTCTCCGCCCGATGCCGCCGGCGCCGCATAGGGAGCCACTCTGGTGTCTCCCCCGCTCACGAACGACAATGGCTGGTTCCCGTTTCTCTTTGGCGCCGCGCCAGCGCCGGGCGCTCCGCCAGTTGATTCCCTCGCGGGCGCGGCGTGATTCTTGCCAAGTCCACCGGTGCCTGAAACGTGGGCCGGAAGACCGGGCTCCATGGTCCCGAGCGCGAAGTCGCAGATGCCCTCGTAAACTCCGCGGGCCATGGCCTGGCGCCCCGCGGCCGTGCGCAGAAGCGCGAGGTCTTTAGCATTCGTCACAAATCCGCATTCGACGAGAGCGGCCGGCATCCCGGCTTCGCGCAGAACGACGAACCGCGCGCGCCGCACGCCTCTGTCCGGAAGCTTTGCGGCGGCTGTGAGGCGACGCTGAATGCAGAAGGCGAGCTGGACGTTGCCGACGTCGTGTGAATTGCCTGGAAAAGTTCTGGTGCTGTCGGGGGTGCGCTTTCCGCCGTCCCAGCTCGTGGCCTCGGCGCCGCAGAACGGCAGCGCGTAGGTCTCCGCGCCGCGGGGGTCCGACTTGCCGTTGGCGTTTAGGTGGAGCGAGACGAAAACGTCCGCCTTCCACCGCCTGGCCTTTGCGGCGCGATCTTCGAGTTTCACGAACACCCCGTCGGACGTCCGCGTCATGAGGACTTCCGCGCCGTCGGCTTCGAGAAGCGCCTTGAGCCTGCGGGCAAGATCCAGCGTGACGGACTTCTCCATCGTTTTGCCATCGCGCGACTGAGCGCCTGAATCCTCGCCTCCGTGACCTGGATCGATGCAGACTCTGAGCGGGCGGTCGGAAACAAGCGGCTTCGATCGCGCCTTGAGCAGCGGGGCGAGAGTGAGTCGGCGGTCGGCGGCCGAGGCCGCCGGAGCCTTGCCGCGCTTGGCCGGAAGCGCCGGAAAGCCGAGATAGACGCGGATTCCGTCGCAGACGGCAAGGTGGCTGCCGTCAGTAAGATTGACTTTCCACGGCTTCGGCTTTGGCTGCGGTTTCGGCTGCGGAGGCTGCTTCGCCGCCGCGGAGGCCGGAGGCGCCGATGGCGCGGGAGCGGGCGCCGCCGTCGCCTGTCTGTTTGTGTCCGCCGCTGCGGCCACGCGGGAGACGGCTTTCAATGGAGCCTCCGGCAGAGGCGCGGGGGCGTTTTGCGGCGGGGGATCGGCGGCGAGCCCGGAAGACTCGACGCCAGTCGAGGCGCACCCCGACAGAAAGAGCGCCGCGACCGCGGCGGAAAGGAAGGAGAGATATCGCATCAGATGCCAAGCGTCGGCTGTCCGGCGCGTGTTTGGACGTCGAGTCCAAGGGATCGGAACGCAAGCGGCGTGGCCTCGCGTCCGCGCGGCGTGCGGGCGATGTAGCCCTCCTGAATGAGATAAGGCTCGTAAACCTCTTCGATGGTGCCGGGATCCTCCCCCACCGACACCGCCACCGTGCCGATGCCGACCGGACCGCCGCCGAACGTCTCGCAGATGCAGGAGAGAATTCGCTTGTCCATTTCGTCGAGTCCGGCGCGGTCGATGCCCTCCATTCCGAGAGCCTTGTCCGCCACTTCCGCCGAGACGTGGTTTCCGGCGAGGACCTGGGCGTAGTCGCGCACACGGCGCAGGAGATTGTTGGCGATGCGGGCGGTGCCGCGCGAACGCCGCGCGATTTCCATGGCTCCGCCATTGTCGATGCCGACTTCAAGCAATCTGGCCGATCTCGTGACGATCTGTGCCAGCTCCTCGGGCCTGTAGTAGTCGAGACGGGCGTTTATCGTGAAACGGGAGCGCAGCGGGGAGGAAAGCAGCCCCTGGCGCGTTGTGGCCCCGACGAGCGTGAAGCGCGGCAGTTCCAGCCGGATCGAACGGGCGTTCGGGCCCTGGTCGATCATGATGTCGAGAACGTAGTCCTCCATCGCCGAATAGAGGTATTCCTCGACAGCCTTCTGCATTCGGTGGATTTCGTCGATGAAGAGAATGTCGCCGCGGTCGAGGCTCGTAAGCATTCCTGCCAGATCCGACGGCTTTTCGACCACGGGGCCGCTTGTCGCGTGAACCTTGACCCCCATCTCCTCGGCGAGGATGTAGCAGAGCGTCGTCTTGCCAAGCCCGGGAGGGCCGCTAAGCAGGATGTGGTCGAGCGGCTCTCCGCGCTGGCGAGCGGCTTTGACGCTGAGGAGCAGTCGTTCGCGGACCTTTTCCTGTCCCGTGAAATCGGCGAACCTGACGGGGCGGAGACGATTGTCAAACGAGGCGTTCGGCTTGTTGAACGCCTCTGCTGGAGGTGGAGGGGCTTGAACGGGCTTTGGCATGGACTCGGAGGCGGCGCCGCGACCTCGACGCGCGACGCGCATCATACCACAACGCCCCGTCCGCCCGCAAACGCCGAATGCGCCGAATGCGCGGCGCCGGTGGAGGCGCGGTCAGGGCGACGCTTCGGCGCCAAGGACCCAGACGGGGACGATGTCCCGGCGGCGTTCGATGATCGGACGCGAGGCGTCGGGCCCCAGGACGAACAGCGCGGTGCTCCAGGCGTCGGCGAGGGCCGCGCACGGGGCGACGACTGTCACCTGAAGCACATCGCCGCCGCCCGAGCCGCCTGCCGGAAGTCCGGTCCTCGGGTCGAGAACGTGTCCGATCCTGGTGCCGTCCGGGCGGACGGCGAAGCGCTCGTAATTGCCGGATGTCGCGACGGCTGCGCCATCAGGGATCGGAACGACCCGCAGCGGCGCGGCGTCCGCTCCGCCGCGCGGATCGCGCAGTCCGACGCTCCAAGCGCCGCGCCCTACGAGCATTCCCCCGAAGTCAATGAGAAAATCGGCGCTTCCGGCGGCGCGTGCGGCCGATGCGGCGCGATCGGCCGCGACGCCCTTTGCGACTCCGCCGAGATCCAGCGCCATGCCTCGCTCTTCGAGTCGGCAGGCGCTCGCTCGGAGCCGGACTCCGGAAAGGCGCAGCCGCGCCCTGTCAATGCCGGAACTTCCCTGGTTCGACGCCATTTCCAGTCCGCCGGGCCGGCGCGGAAAGCCATTCGCCTCCATGAGCGGAGCGACTAGCGGGTTGAACGCTCCTCCGCTCTCTTTCGCGACGGCAAGCGCAAGCTCCAGGGTTTCGGCGAATGGCTGGCCGACGCTGATCCATTCGCCCGAGCCGGCCGCCGCCGAGACGCGCGCCAGATCGCTTTCGGGCCGGAAGGCGCTCGTGGCGGCCTCCACCTCCTCGATTGCGGCGGCCGCCGCGTCGCGCATGCCAGGTCCGTCGATCTCGGCGCCCGGTCCGCGCACGACAAACCGGACTCGCGTCCCCATCGCCGGCCATTCGAATTCGACGCGTTCGTCGTCGGCCCGTCGCGGGCTCGGCGGCGAAGTCGGCGACTGTTCGGAGAGCGCCGGAGGCGACGCGGCGAGGAATATGGCGAGTGACGCGGCTTGAGTCGCGGCGCGCAATGCGGTGCCGAATGTCACGTGGGGCTGCTATTGCGGCGTGGCGGCGGGGGACGAGAGCGCGCGATGGATCAGCCACGCGGCGGATGACGCAAAGCCGTGGTCCATGCTGGCCTTTGCGCCGAGATGCTCCCAGAGCGTTCCGGTAAGCGCTGCCATCGGGGCGAAGAACCCGCGGCATTCGTCCAGAACCTGCCCGGGGTGTCCGTGGCGCAGAAGAAGTTCCAGACGCATGAACGCCCCGGGAATCGCGTTTGACGGCGAGATTGACGGAAATACGCGCGAGGCGTCGCGCGCCGGACCGAACTTTTCCCTGAGCGTCTCCCAGAGCGCCTGGTTTGTTTGCGGAGTGGCCGCTCCGAAGTAGAAGGCGTAATACTGCCCCGTTTCAGTCACGTGACCCTGAAGGCGCAGGACGCCGGCGTCGTCGCGAACGGCGTTGTCCTCAAACCACTGGCCGTTCCAGGAGAGTCGCGCCGCGGTTGCGCGGACAGCGGCGCCCTTTTCGGCAAGGTCGCGCCGCCCGAGCAGTTTCGCGGCGGCCTCCAGAGCAGCGGCATAGAGGAAATTTGTCGGGAAATTGACTCCGCTGACATGGTCCTTGTCGTTGCAGGCGCTCCATTCGACGAACACCCAGCCGGGTTCGTTCTCGACGAGTCCGTCCGAATTCTCAAGCGCCGCGAACCAGTCCAGAAGCGGGGGTATTTTCGAGCGGGACGCCTCGACGATCGAATCGTCGCCGGTGCGGGCCCGGTATTGGGCAAGTTCAAGGATCCACCACAGGGTCCAGTTGGGAAGGAACTCCCCGAGAACCACCTCGGACGGGTAGCACATCGGCAGCATCCCGCGAGGAAGGGTCGGGAACTCCGGACAAAGCGCGTAGTTTTCGAGAAAGTCCCGTTCGGCCGTGTTGCGCCCCGTGAAAAGAGCCTCCGACCTTCCGGTGAACATCGAGTCGAAGAGCCAGCCGGCGCGCTCGCGGGAGGGGCAGTCGGTCAGAAGATCCACGGAGTTCTGGGCGAATGTTTCACGGGCGGCACGGACTATGGCGTCGAGCGTCGCGTCGCCTGTCGGCGGAAGCGCCGCGCGGTCTTTGTCGGGGTTTTCGAAATCGACCAGTCCGACGCGCTCGATTTCGGCGGCGCCTTCGATCACGGCGATTGCGGCGAATCGGACGCTGGCCGGGTGGAAGGAAAGAAGGTCGTGGGCGCCTGGGGCAAGCCGCCACTTGAGGACCCGCGACCATCCGGCGCGAAACGGATCAACCGGGAACTTCGCATTTTCCGGAGCCCTGATTTCGTCGTACAGCGCCAGAATCGTGGCGCCGGCCGGACCTCCTGCGCGGACACGAAGCGAAATGAATCCCGTGATGGTGCGCCCGAAGTTGTAGAGGGCGGCGCGGGGCGCGCCTGATCGTTTGTCGTCGGCGCCGCCGGCGGATGGTTTTTCCCCGGAGGCGGCGTCCCAGACGAGACGGGCCGCGTCGCGGGCGGAGTCGTCCTCCCATTCGGATGGCGCGAATGCCCTGAACCCTGGCGTTCCGGCGAGCGTGACCGAACGCAATGCCGGAGGTTCGGCGGCCATGTCGAAGGCGATCGGGCCTTCGGCCACGGGGGCGCCGGCGTCGTGGAACGAAAGGGCTGGTAGAGACGTGCTGCGCGGAAGAAGGCGCGGGAGTGCGCACGGGACGGCCGTGGCGCGCCTCCAGCCCTCGGGCGCGGCTCCTCCGGCGCGGAAGGCGGCGGGGTCGGTCGCGACGCGGCGCGATTCGACGAACCCGCGCTGGTAGCTGTAGCGCCGAACGCGCTGGACAAGGGTTTCGTCGCGCCATGCCTCGAAGTCGGAGGACGATGCGACCAGTGAACCGTCGCCGGCGACCACTTCCGCCGCGAAGAACGGTGGCTGATCAACCCCGTCGAAGCACGGAACGCGCACGGATTGGACCTCCGCGAAAATGGTAGCTCGGCGACCGGGCGGGATGTGGATTTCGTCAACGCGGGCGAATCCGTGCGCGGCGCGCGCCGGTCCGTGCGCCGCGAGGCGTCCGTCGATCCACAGTCGGTAGAAGTCGGCTGCGGCCACTCTGATGACCGGGGCGCCGCCTGACGGGATTTCGGCGGAGAGCCGAAAAGCGGCGGCGATGTTCATCGCGTCTGACGGAGAGTCGATCCAAATCGCGTTCATTTGTCGTGGATGGGCGAGTGTTGCGTGGGCGGAATTCTATTGCGGCGTGTGGCGCCTGGCAAGGGCGGGGCGGCGCTTACGTGGCGCCGGCGTTGAGCGGGCCGGGGAAGAGCGAGTCCCAGAGGCGGTCGAGACGCGGCGCGGAGACGGGTTCGGAGGTTCCGAGAGATTGCGCGAAAACGGCCACGCGGTATTCCTCCACGAGCCAGCGGTAGCGTTCCGCGGCCGATTCGTCGAACGGCGGGGCGGCGTCGCGGTCGCGGACCAGTTCTGCGTAGCGGTCCCAGACTCGGTGTATCTGCCGCGAGCGGGCGATGTCCGTGGCGGGATCGAAGGCGGCGGCGGAGAGCCGCCTACGCACGGCTTCGAGGTAGCGCGGGAATTCCGCCAGGCGGGCCGATGGAGTGACGGCCGCGAACCCCTCCGGGCAGAGCCACCCTATCTGCGCCGCGACGTCGCGAACCGTCGCGGGATCAAGCGCGGCGGTCGAGTCCAGCGCTTCGAGGCAGTCGCGCGCGAGCAAGTCCACGGCTTCGGCAAGGCGAAGAAGATCCCGGGCGAGCGAACGGAACGACATTTCGCGCGAGCGCAGATGCGCGGCGACGGCGGCGGACGAGCGGGGCAGGGGATCGGCCGCGAAAGTCTCCATCGCCGCGCGGGCGGCGCAGTCGGCCGCAAGCGAACCTGCGGGCGGCGTCTGGAAGTGGACGGCGCGCGGTCCTTCGGCGGCGAGGACGGCGCGCAATGAGGACTCGGCCTGCTGTCGAGTCGGAAAAAGCGCCGGGACGTATGTCTGTGCCTTGCGCTGGTTGGCGGCTTGCGAGTGTGTGGCTGGCTGATTCGCCGGCAGCGGGCGCAAAGACGGATGGGCGAAGAGCTTGCGCGATCCGGCGCGTCCCGCCTCGATGCGAGACAGCAGCTCGGCGGCGGTCGCCTGCGCGGGAGGAGCGTCGTCTTGCGCGCCGCCGCCCCCTGCGCGATCCTGCGCCAGAATCCGAATGTATTCTTCGTGAAATGCGAATATTTCATCCGTGTCGCGCGTCGCGAAGCGTGTCGCGCCGGAGCGGTCGGAAACGCGCCAGCGGATGCGCCAGGCGTCCGGAAGCTCCTCTTCGCGCCAGGAGCCGGCGGGGATGCGAACGCCGAACGAGCCGGCCAGCGCGCGCGTGAAGGCGGGCAGGAACGGGCCGTCGGGCGCGGTTTCGGCAAGAACCGCGTCGGCAAGGGCGTCGAAGTCCGGAGTGCGCGGATCGGCGCCGCACCGTGCGGCGAGGATTCCAAGCGGGCCGCGCGGCAGAGTCCGTAGCAGATACGCTGCCTTGCCGCGCAGCGCGCCGGGGACGAGACGCGACGGCTCAAGAAGCGGCAGAAGCGGGATGGCCTCGGGCGGAACCGTGCATGTGATGCCGTCGTCCTCGGCGCCGGGTTCGTGCTTGTAGGTCAGCGGGAGCCGGAAGGAGAAAAGCTCGACGCGATCCGGGAAGCCGACGGCCTTGGCGGCTGGCGAAACGAAGTCGCGGCGCTCGAAGAGCAGGGCGTCGATTTGCGTCGGGGTGGCGGAACGCAGCCACGCGCGAAGCGTCGGGACGTTCACGATCTCCGGGGCGAGGTGCTCCTCGTAGAGCGCGCAGAAGGATTCCGTCTCCGCCTCCAGCGACGCGGATCGCGTTTTGCGCGCGGCGTCTGTGCGGGCGGCTATGGTTTCGAGATTGCGCCGGACGAATTCCGGCACGGGTTTGGGAAAGTCGCCGCCAACGAGTCCGTCGCGAATGAATATCGAGCGGCAGAGTGCCGGGTTCGCGCGTGAAATGTCGCAGCGCACTCCCTCCTGGACCACAAGACCGTAAAGAACGGCCTTGCGCAGGGCGCGGGCGGTTCCGGCGCGGCCATCCCATGATTCCCCGGTGTATGAGTAGCGGCAGAGGTGCCGGGCCAGAGGTTCGATCCATGTCGGGTCTATGGCGGCAGCGCGGCGCGCGTAAAGGCGGGCCGTGTCCACGAGCTCCGCGCATACTATCCATTCCGGAGGCGTCTTCGCCTTGGCCAGGCCAGAGCCGGGGAAAAGAGAGAACCGCAGGCCGCCGGCTCCGCGGTATTCGCGGGCCTCGGAGTCCCAGCGCCCGATGTTGCGCAGAAGTCCGGAGAGCAGCGCCTGGTGCAGCGCCGAGTTGCCGTCCTGCGCCGTGAGCGGCACCGCCGCGCCTGATGTCATTTCGCGGCGCACGAGGCGCTCCAGCTCCTCCCTCACGTCCTCCCATTCGCACATGCGGCGCCACGAGACGAACGAGTCGGCGGCCTGTCTGCGGGCGGCGGATCTGGAAAGAGGATGGGCCGGATCGTGGAAGGCGCGCCAGAGGAGGATGATGCCGGCGAAGTCCGACGTCTTGTCGCGGAAGCGGGCGTGCGCCTGGCGGGCCTGCTCGATTTTTTCCTGCGGGCGAAGGAGAGGATCCTCGCAGGCGAGCGCGGAAACGACTGTCAGGGCGTCGTCGAGGACGCCGCGATCGGCGGCCTCGAACAGCATCCGAGCGTGTTCGGGTTCAAGCGGCAGATGGGCGAGGCGGCGGCCAAGGGACGTGATGCGGCGCTCCTCAGTTACGGCTCCGATCGCAGTGAGGCGCTTCCAGCCGTCGCGAACCGCGGCGGATGACGGCGGCTGCAGGAAGTCGAAGTCCTCGATGGCGCCGAGCCTGCTTTCGAGCATGAACAGGATGGTCCCGGCGAGCGAGGCGCGGCGTATCTCCGGATCGGTCTGCGCGGGGCGGCGGGCGAAGTCGGCTTCGTCGTAGAGGCGTATGCACACGCCCGGTCCGATGCGCCCGCATCGCCCCTTGCGCTGCTCGGCGCTTGCCTGCGAGACCGGCTCGACGTGAAGGCGGCGCACTCCCGCGCGTGGGTTGTGGCGGGCGATGCGCGCGAGTCCGGAATCGATGACGTAGCGAACGCCCGGTATCGTCACGGACGTTTCGGCGACGTTGGTCGCAAGCACGACGCGCGTCGTGCCGGGGATTGTCTCGAAGGCGCGGCGCTGCTCGGCGGGCGGCAGGGACGCAAGAAGCGGAAGCGCCTCCACATGCGGCAGTTCTCGCGCGCGGACGACCTCGGCGGCGGCGCGGATGTCACGTTCGCCGGGGAGGAAGACGAGAATGTCGCCGTCGAATGGGCCGTGCAGGCATTCCTCCACCGCGTCGGCCACGGCAGCGGCGAGGTCAGGCTCTTCGCCTTCCGGCGGGCGCCAGCGGGTCTCCACCGGGAAGGTCCGGCCTGGAATGGACAGCACCGGCGCGCCCCCGAAGAAGTCGGAAAACGCCTTTGTTTCGAGTGTTGCGGACGAGACGATCACATGCAGATCGGGGCGGCGCGGGAGAATGCGCTTGAGGCACCCCAGGACAAAATCGACGTTGAGGGTGCGCTCGTGTGCCTCGTCCACCATCACTGTGTCGTAGGCGCGAAGGAGCGGATCGGAGCGCAGTTCGGCTAGCAGGATGCCGTCCGTCATGAACTTGATCCTGTTCTCGCGCGAAATTTTGCGTGCGAAACGGTGCTGCCAGCCCACGAGATTGCGGTCGCGGCCGAGTTCCTGGGCGACGCGCTCGGCGACCGTCGTGGCGGCGAGGCGCCGGGGCTGCGTTACTCCTATCAGCCGGCCGCGCGCGCCGCGTCCGCAGTCGAGGCATATCTGCGGAATCTGCGTTGTCTTGCCGCTCCCGGTTTCGCCGCATACGACAACGACCTGGTTTTCGCTGATCGCGCGCTCGATTTCCGCGCGATGTTCAAGAACTGGGAGTTGCATCCTGGTGCCGTTGGCGCAAGGTGAATAGTGATTGGAGAGGACGAGACGCTAGAACCACGCCCGCGCCGGCGGCGCCGGGCGGGGCGATCCGGCGCGGCAAGCTTCGGCCCAATCTACGAAGGCTGCGAGCGTGGCCTCGCAGTCCAGCCCGTGCCACTTCACGGGCAGCGCCGTCTGAGGCAGCACTGGGCGGTTGCCGGCGGCGATCACGGGAAACGCCCGGGCCTTTTCCGGACCGAAATGCCGAACAAGAAACTCGCACGCCATAGCGGCGAGCATGTCGTTGCACGCGACGATCGCCTCCGGCGGACGCGGATCGCGCATTCGGAAGACCATTTCCAGAACTTTGCGGTTCCAGAGAAAGTCCGACAGGGATAGCCGGAGGTGGTGCAGACGATGGAGCGCCAGTCCGTGGTTGGCCGCGATTCTCGGGCCGTCGCGCTCGCTTTTCGCGTCGATCTTGCAGTCCAGCACGCAGACGCGGCGCGCACCCGTGGCCCGACATTCGGCGAGGAGAGTCCTGAGCAGGATATACGGGTCCCGATCGGAAAGTCGCGCGTCGGCGAAGCGCGTGGCGAGCGATCCAAGGTCGGCGGCGCCTTTTTCCACGAATCCGCTCACCGGCACTCCGTCCATGCGCAGGAGAAAGTCGAACGGCAGGGAGCCCGCGGCGGACGCGGCTCGGAGGAACACCCCGGCGTAGCGGTGCGCCGCTACGTCCGTGCGCACCCGCTGGCGAAGTTCGTCGCCTCGGGCGCCGGGTTCCGGCGAAATCATGTCGAAGCGGATTCCCCTTTTTTCCCCGAGCCTGCGGCAGGCTTCCTCAAGCGAGCGGTCCAGCCCGAACTCGCCTTCGCCGTATTCGAGATACTGTCGCACAAAGAGAAAACGTCCGCGAAATGGAAAGTCGTCGGCAAGGCGTGGGGCGCGCCGGCTTCCGGCCTTGACGAAACCCTCGCGCTCAAGGCGCGACAACGCCTTGCGCACTGTGGAGCGGGAGACTCCGAACTCCCTCGCGAACCATGCGCGCGGGGGAAGCGAGCCGCCGGGCCTTCCGGCCCCGGACGCGGCCCACGCGCGCAGAAAAGCCGCCATGCGCTCCTGCTCGGCCGGTTTTGGTCCCGGCCTGCCTTCGGTCTTCGTGTCCTGCGCCGCCGCCGGATCGGAAGAACTGGTGACTCCGGAGGAACTTGACTCGCTTCTCGCCTCGGTTCCGGTCCTGGCGCTAGTCAGCAGCCCCTCGGGACCGAATCGCCTGAAGCGCGACGTCCAGAGCTGAACGGTGGCCGCGGCGGCGCCGGTGGTGGCGGTTGTTTCCCGCAGCGACTTGCCTTCCAGTCTGGCGAGAACGATTTGCGCCCTGGCCGACAACCTGGCGTCTCCGCTGGCGGAGAAGGCGCGCAGCGCGGCAATTTGCCCGGATTCCGCCTTGATGCGCAGGCGCGGTTTCACGCGGTCATTCTTCCCCGCTTGTGGCGAACGCCATGCGCTCGATGCCGATTTTGCGGGCGATTCGTCCGACTTCGACGACTTTTCCGTAGTTGACGCCCTCGTCGCCGCGTATCACGAGCCTTAGGTCCGGATTGGCGGCAAACCGCGCCGCGAGGGCCGGTTCCAGCGCCTCCGCCGAAACGAGATCCTCGCCGAGATAGATGCGTCCTTCGCGATCCACGGTGACCACGCTCGTTTCCTTCTGCGGATCGATGGTGGACGACTTCCCGGACGGCAGTTTGACCTGTATTCCCTGCTCGATCATCGGAAAGGTGATGATGAAGGTGATGAGCAGCAGAAACGTGAGGTCCGACATGGATGTGAGATTCATGTCGATCATCGGTTTGAAAGACGCTGGATGTCTGCGGGACACTGGATGAAGCAAGTGAGTTTTTTACGCTAGTCGCAAGTCGCCTGTCAAATTCTTGCCGGCGGCGGCGCGTATGCCGGCGCCTGGGGCGGTGGCGGCGCGTATGCAGGCGGCTGGGCGGGCGGGTATTGCGGATAGGCCGGCGCCGTCTGAATGACGACGGGGGCCGGCGCGGGCACGGGCTGGCTCTGCAGCGCGGATGCTCCATGAACGCGCAGAATGTCGGCAAGAAGCCCGTCGGTGAAGTTTTCGAGTTCCACGGTGCGGTGGCGCACGGCCTCGCTCAGCATGTTGTATCCGACGGAGCACGGTATCGACACGAAAAGCCCGGCAACTGTTGTCAGAAGCGCGCTGGCGATGCCGGGGGCGACAGTCGAAAGATTGATGGAGCCGCCGCCCGAGACCATGTCCATGAACGCGCGCATGATTCCCCAGACCGTGCCGAACAGTCCGAGCGACGGCGCGCAGCTCGTGCAGGTGGCAAGGAACGTCATGCCGTCCTCAAGCGAAAGAAGACGTTTCGAAAGCGATCCCTCGGCGGCGGCGCGAACCGACGCCATTTCCGACTCCGGAAGCGCGGGGCCGGTGCGTTCGGCCGGCCAGGCCAGAAGATCGCCGTCCGCCACGCCATGCCCGCGAAGGTGGTGCAGAAGTTCCTTTACGGCATCCTGATAGATGTCGGCCATTGGCATGTTGCCGACGAATCCGTTGGCCGCGCGAACCGAAAGCTGCGCCGGGTGCGAGCACTGCCGGTATTTGCGGACGAATCCGCCGTCGCGCTTCTTTGCCTCGCCTAGAACTCCGCGCTTCCAGGCCATCTTGGCCACGGTGAAGACGGACAGCACGAGAAGCAGGACGACTATCGCCTGCCCAAGGGTGTCGGAATGGAGAAAAGCCTGCCAGATTACCGTCATGTCACAAATTGTCCCTAAACCAGTGGTCGATTCGCGAAAGGCAGTCGAACGTGGAGGCCACGAGCGCGGCCCGTATCCACATCCCGTTGCGAACCTGGCGCCAATACATGGCGCGCGGGTCGTCGTCCACCTCCGGCGCGATTTCGTCGCGGCGCGGGAGCGGGTGCATCAGGATGGCGTCGGCGCGCATGAGGCGCATTTGCTCGAGTCCGATCTTGAAGCGCGAAGTGTCGATGCGCGCGCTTTCGCCGGATGTTTCGTCCCATTCGTCCTGAATGCGCGTCATGTAAACGGCGTCGGCCTCCGGAAGCCATGCGGCCATGTCCTCGGAAACCTCGACGGTCTGTCCGGCGGCGCGGAGGTCGGCGAGAACGTCCTCGCCGATGCGCAGCGGCGACGGAGCGACGAAGACGTGGCGAATGCCGTCGTAGTTCGCGAGAAGGCGCGACAGGGATCTGACGGTGCGCCCGCGGGCAAGGTCGCCGACATAGACGATGGTTCGGTTGCGAAGGCCGCCGCGCCGCTCGAAGGAGCGCTGAAGCGTGTAAACGTCCAGAAGGGCCTGCGTCGGATGCTGGTCCTTGCCCGAGCCGGCGTTGATTATCGGCACGGGGCGCTTCGAGCGCGAAAGCGCCCACGCCATCCGCTCGGCGAGTCCCTTTTCGCGCGTCCGCATGACGATTAGGTCGAAGTATGAGCTAAAGGTGCGGATGGAGTCCTCGCGGCTTTCTCCCTTGAACTCGGATGAAACGGACGCATCCCTGACTTCGCCTGTCCGAAGTCCGAGAATCTGGCACGCGGAGAGGAACGAAAGAAAAGTTCGCGATGACGGCTGAGTGAAGTAGATCATCGCGCGCTTGTGGAAGAGGAGGCCCTGGAGAAACTCCATTCCGGCGCGGCTTTTGGCTATTGCGCGGATCTTGGTCGCGGCGTCGCAGAGGCGGTCAAGCGAGGCGCGCCCGAACTGCTGCGCGAAAATGGTGTGGAATGGCATTCCATCCGGGCGGGACAGGCATTCGGCCTTGTCAGCCACCGGAAGGGCGTCGTATTCCTGCCACGAAAAATCGGAAATTCGCTTCATTTGGTCATTCCCAGACGATTGGAGATTCGTTTCATCGATCAAAATCCCAATTGATCGGGCAATTCGGTTTGTCGATCAATCCCAGACGATTTTGCCAGCGGGAAACATCGGGCCGTCCACGCAGACGCGGGCAAGGGTTGTCTCGCCGCCACGCCCGGAACGGACGCGCTGGACGCATCCGAGACAGGCTCCGACTCCGCACGCCATGCGGCGGTCGAGCGAAAGCCAGGCTGGCAGGCCCAGACGCAACGCCCGCTCGTCGAGCGCGCGCAGCATCGGCGCCGGGCCGCATGCGCAGATCGCCACCCGCGCGTCCGTAGCATGTCGCGCGTCCGTAGCATGTCGCGCGTCGGCGAGCGTCTCATTCAGCCACTGGTCCAGCGGTGCCGTCACGAGGCCGTGGGCGCCGAGCGAACCGTCCTGCGTCGCGACGTGGACGTCCACGCCAAGAGCGCTGAAGTCTTCGGCGAGGAGAATGTCGGGCGCGGAGCGTCCGCCCACAAACAGCGCAATGCGCGGAGCAGACGGCGCGCCTAGTAGCGTTTTGGCGAGAAAATACAGGGGCGCAACTCCGTAGCCGCCGCCGACGAGCGCGACATCCGCCGCTTCCGGCATGGGAAATCCCGTGCCGAGCGGTCCGAGAATATCGACCCGATCACCGGGGGCCACGCGGGCGAGGGCCTCCGTGCCGCGCCCAACCAGCTTGAAGAGAAGAGTCAGAACGCCCGAGGCACGGTCCGCGTCGCAGATGCTGATCGGCCGGCGCATGGCGCCGGGATCAAGCGCCGGAACTCGCACGTGGACGAATTGTCCAGGACGCGCGACGGAGGCGACTCCCGGTGCGCCAAGCCGGAGTCGGCGACAACCGACTCCGGCCTGTTCGTTGGAAAGGACGGTCGTTTCCTCTTGCATGGAAACAGGCCGCATTTCCGGTTACTTGGCTTCGGCGGCCTTCGCGGCCCGCTTTGCAAGTTGCTTAACCACCTTCTTGGGGCGGGTGAGCATCGTGCGTATGACGATCGGCTGGAGCTTGTCCGCTTCTGCCTGCGGCACGCCAAGCGCCACGAGGCGCTTCTTCTGCGCCTTCTGACGGCGCGCGCGCTCTGCGGGCGTCTTCTTCGGGCGGCGGACGTGCTTGATGCGTTCGACGTGGTCGTGTGACTGTAGCGACATTGGAGTGTCTCCTTACTTGGCTTCGGGGGCCGGGGCCGTCTCCGGATCCTTTTTGGCGACCGGTTCGTCAACCCATGAGATCACGGCCATCTCCGCTCCGTCGTGCGGGCGGGCGCCGAGCTTGGCGATGCGGGTGTAGCCGCCGTTGCGGCCGGCGAGCATCGGGACAACCGTGTCGAACATCGCCTTCACGGCCGCGTCGTCCTGAAGGAGCGAGGCGAAGACCTTGCGGCGGGCGTTCACGTCGCCCTTTCTGGCGACGGTGACGAGCTTTTCGACGAAGGGGCGGACCGCCTTGGCCTTGTCGAGCGTCGTGCGGATGCTCTTGGCCTTGACGAGGCCGACGGCGAGCATCGCGAGGAGCGCCTCGCGGTGCGACTTGCTGCGGCCGAACTTGACGTTGTTCTTTCTGTGGCGCATGGTAAACGCTCCGATGGACTAGTTTTTCTTTTCGAGCAGGGCCGGGTCGAACTTCATGCCGAGCGAGAGGCCCATCTGCTGGAGCTTGTCCTTGATCTCCAGGAGCGACTTCTTGCCGAAGTTGCGGAACTTGAGCATGTCGCTCTCGTTGCGCTGGCACAATTCGCCGACCGTCGTGATGTTCGCGTTGTTGAGGCAGTTGGCCGAACGGACCGAAAGCTCGATCTCGTTGACGGAGAGGTTGAGCTTGCCGGCGAGGTCTTCCTGATTGGCGACCTCGGCGAGCGTCGGCCTGGAGGGTTCGGAGGCGTCCTTTTGGATCTCCGTGAACACGTCCAGATGGCTGCGCAGGATGTTGGCGGCGTGGACGAGCGCATCGTCGGGGGATACGCGTCCGTCTGTCGTCACGTCCAGTTCAAGCTTCTCGTAGTCCGTCTGCTGGCCGATGCGGTAGTTGGCGACGTCGAAGTTGACGCGGGCGACAGGCGAGTAGATGCGATCGATCGGGATGAGGCCGATCTCGGTCTGGCGGCGGCGGTGGGCCGGGTCGTTCGGATCAGGATCCCACTGCGCGGGGCAGAAGCCGCGACCGCGCGTGATGCGAATCTCGATCTCGAACTCGCCGTCCTCGTTCACCGTCGCGATGTGGTGGGACGGGTTCAGCACCTCGACGGCGCTGTCTTCGGCGGCGATGTCGGCGGCCGTGATGTTGCACGGACCCTTGCGCTTGATCGTGACCGTGCGCGGTTCGTCCTCGGCGTCCTCCGCCGGGGCGGGGCACTTGACGAGAACCTTCTTGAGCGCCAGGACGATCTCCGTCACGTCCTCCTTCACGCCCTTGATGGCGCAGAATTCGTGAGGGGCGCCCTTGAGGCGGATGGCGGAAATCGCCCAGCCCTCGATCGACGACAGCAGGACGCGGCGAAGCGAATTGCCAATGGTGCGCGCGTAGCCGATCTCGAACGGGCCGGTCGTGTAGCGCCCGAAAGTCGGCGATGCCGTGGACGAATCCTTGACAACGCGCTCGGGCATTTTGAAATCATGGAGGCGGATGGGCATTTCTCTCTGTCCTTTCCTTCCGACCGCGCGCGCTCCCCGTTTTGGGGCGCGGCGCCAGCCGGGATGTTCTGGAAAACTTGGAGTAGGGCCCGCCCTCGCGGGGGCGGACGCCTAGCGGGAGTAGAGTTCGACGACCGTCTGCATGTCGATCGTCTCCGGAACCTCGGAAGGCTCCGGTGCGCGCGCGAAAGTGCCGGTCTTCGTCGTTTCGTCGAAGTCGAGCCACTCGCAGGATGCCCCGCGCGGGTGCTTGAGAGACTCCACGACGGCCTCCAGATTGCGGTCGCGCTCGCGCATTCCAACCTTCTGGCCCGGACGAACGAGCGCCGAGGGAATCCCGACGACCTTGCCGTCCACGGCGACGTGGCGGTGCGTGACAAGCTGGCGGGCGGCGGCGCGCGTCGGCGCCAGGCCGAGGCGATACACGACATTGTCGAGGCGGCTTTCGCAAAGCTGCAGCAGCAGATCGGCCGTGTTGCCCTTGCGAGCGCGGGCTATCTCGAAGAAGCGGCGGAACTGCTTTTCGAGCATGCCGTAAACGTGCTTGGCCTTCTGCTTCTGGAGCAGCTGGTTGCCGTAGTCGCTCACCTTCTTGCGGCGGGCCTTGTTGGCCGGACCATGCTGCCCTGGCGGGAAGTTGCGGCGGTCGAGATACTTGTCGGGCCCGAAAAGGGGCTCGCCGAAACGACGCGAAATCTTGGTCCTGGGACCTGTGTAGCGAGCCATGTCTTAGACCCTCCTTCTCTTGCGCTGGCGGCAGCCGTTGTGCGGAACGGGCGTGATGTCGCGGATCACGGACACGGCCATTCCGGAGTTCGCGATGGCGCGAATGGCGCTCTCGCGTCCCGATCCGACGCCCTGGACGAGGATTTCAACCTCGTGCATGCCCTTGGCGATCGCGGCCTTGGCGCATTCCTGCGCCACAAGCGTTCCGGCGAAGGCCGTGCTTTTGCGCGAGCCCTTGAACCCGGCCTTGCCGGCCGAACTCCACGCCAGAACATTGCCGCGCACGTCCGTGATGCAGCACTGCGTGTTGTTGAACGACGCGTTGATGTGGGCGACGCCCGCCGGAATCGACTTGCGACGCTTCTTGGCGTCCTCCGAAACGGGCGCCTGCGCCTGCAGTACGTCGCCCATCACGATTTTCATCGCCTCGGAGGGCTCGTTCGCGGCGGGAGCCGCCTTTTCGGCGGTTTCCGGCTCCGCGACGGGGGCCTCGGGGGCTTTCGTTTCTTCAGCCATGGTTTTTCCCTGGTTGCGGTTTCAAAACGTTACTTGGCGGCGTTCTTGAGCGCGTTGCGCTCCGCCTTGTCGCGCACGGCGCCAACCGTGTGCTTCGCCCCCTTGCGGGTGCGGGCGTTGGTGCGGGTGCGCTGGCCGCGGACCGGAAGGCCCTTGCGGTGCCGCATCCCGCGATAGCTGCCGATCGAGACGAGACGGCGGATGTTCTGCGAAACTTCGCGCCGCAGGTCGCCTTCCACGTGGAAGTTCGCCTGGATGACGGCGATGATCGCGCGGATTTCGTCCGCCGTCAGCGTGTTGGCGCGCTTGCCCGGATCAATCTTGGTCTGCTCCAAGATAAACGCGGCGCGCGTCGGCCCAATGCCATGGATGTACCGGAGCGCGATTTCAATGCGCTTGTTGTCCGGAATGTCGATGCCCATGAGTCTCGGCATGGCTGTTTCCTCGTGTTACCCTTGCTTCTGTTTGTGGCGGGGATTGTCGCAGATCACGCGGACGATCCCTTTCCTGCGAACGATCTTGCAACGCTCGCACAATCTTTTGACTGAACTACGCACCTTCATCGGCGGTTTTTCTCCGTGTTGGGTGAAAAGCGGCGCAAAGACTAGCGGATGCGCCTTGAAAAGGCAAGCGAAAAAGAGAAAAATCTGAAAAATTGTCAAAAAAATTTATGTTGAACGGCGGAGCTTTCGGGGAAGTTGACAAAAAGTAGGGCGTGCAATTGCGCAAAAATGAGCGTGATGGCTATTTGTGATAACTGCAAAATTCGCGATAGATTGTTATGCAAATGACGACATGCGACGCACGACAAGCGACGTGCGACATGCGACGCACGACAAGCGACGCGCGACGTGGGACGCGCGACATGCGACATGCCGCGAATCGTCATGCGCCCCAGACGGGGAGGTCGGCGCGGGCGGCGTGGCGGGCGGCGTCGCCGCGCCCGCGTCCGGGGAGGGGGCGGGCCTTCGAGAGCGCGGTCCAGTAGAGGTTTTGCGCGCCGACAAGCGCCTCGGCCTCCTCGATGAACGCCGGGGAGGCGTCGGTTCCGGTGTTTTCCGGCAGCCGGAGCGTCGCCTCCTCCCCAGAGGGCAGTTTCACCACGATGGAAACCCCGACGGGGCCTGGGTGGCGGTTGAGCAAAGCCGCAATCTTCGCGATGAATTCAGGCGCCGTGCGTCGGCCCGAAAGGGAAAAAGCCACGCGTTCGGCCCACTGGGCCGGGGCGTTTTCGATCGGGAGACATGACTTCAGGGAAATTTGGGCCTCCATGCGGAAGCTTGGTTCGAGCTTTCCCTCGAAGAAGTATGTTCGGTTCGTTTCGGGAGGATCGACCGGCTCCGAGCGGGGATTTTTCGGGTCGTCTCCGAGCAGTCGCGCCCAGTCCTTTGCGAAAACGGGGATTTCGACCTTGGCGGATCCGTCTTCAAGCGTGAGGCGCGCCCATGGGCGCCCCTGCTTGTCCTGGCGCGGCACGACGGCCGAAACGAAGGCGCAGAACTGCACGTCCTGGGAATTCTGCCAGCGGAAGCGGCGCTGCTCCTGGCTCTTGGCCTGATAGTCGGCGTCGGCGGCGCGAAACGCCGGATCCATGTCGCCCTCCTCGTAATTTCCCGGGTCCGGCTTTTCCGGCGGGCACTGCCCGAACTGCGCGCGCGCTGGCACCAGCGCCTTGTCGAGGGCATCGCGCTCCGCGACAAGGGCGTGGAACGCCTTGAAGCGCGAGACGAAGTTCTTGTGATGCTCTATCGGGTGCGCGCCGGAAACGTATATGCCGAGCAGTTCCTTTTCGGCGAGAAGCTGCTCAAGCATTGGCATTCTTGGCACGGCGTCGTTGGCGCGGCGAACTGCTGGGGGGAGCGCCGCGTTCGCGTTGCCGTCTTCGCTCGTTCCGGCTCCGTCGGTCGCGGGTGGCGCGGCCTCGTCGGCTCCGCCAAGAAGGTCGAAGAACGAAGTCTGCCCGCAGGCCTTGTCGCGCCTGTCGCTTTCCGCGCGGGCGAGCGCGGCGGGCAGTTCCTCGAACAGCGCGGCCCGGTGGTATCCGAAGCAGTCCATCGCCCCGCAGCGCACCAGGGCTTCCAGGGCGCGGCGGTTTACCGTGACGTCCAGTCGGCCGAGAAAGTCGTCGAGGCTTTTGTATGGCCCGTTGGCGTTGCGCTCCGCCACGATTGACTCGGCGGCGGCCTGGCCGACGTTCTTTACTCCCGCAAGGCCGTAGCGAATTCCCGTGGACTCCTCGGCTCCGTTCGCGGCGGGGATTGTCTCCGGAGTGAAGCGCGTCGATGACCGGTTTACGTCGGGCGGGAGGATCCGGTAGTCCATTTCCGCGGCTTCGGAGATGAACACCGGCATTTTGTCGAAATTGCCGATTTCCGAGGAAATCTGCGCGCACATGTATTCGGCCGGGTAGTGCGCCTTGAGCCAGCCGGTCTGATACGCGACGTATGCGTAGCAGACGGCGTGTGACTTGTTGAACGCGTATTTGGCGAATTCCGCCCAGTCGGACCATATCTTGTCGATCAGCTTCTCCGCCGCCGCCGTGTCGCCGTTCACCGGAGCCGGCTCCATGAAGCGCGGGTTTGCGAGGCACCCGGCCTTGAACTTGATCTTGAGCTCGTCCATCAGCGCGGCGTTTTTCTTGCCCATCGCCTTGCGCAGGGTGTCGCTCTGCCCGCGCGTGAAGCCGCCGAGTTCGCGCGACAGAAGCATGACCTGCTCCTGATAGACCGTGACGCCATACGTTTCCTCAAGATGCGCCGCCATGAGCGGATGGTCGTAAACTATCTTCTCGCGCCCGTGCTTTCGGCGGATGAACGACGGGATGTATGCCATCGGGCCTGGACGGTAGAGCGCGTTCATTGCCACGAGGTCGCCGAAGCGCGTGGGCTTGAGTTCGCGGAGGTTGTTCTTCATGCCCTCCGACTCGAACTGGAAAAGCCCGGTCGTCTCGCCACGTTGGAAGACGCGATATGTCGCCTCGTCGTCGAGCGGGATTTTCGAAATGTCAACGTCCTCTCCGCGGACCTCCTTGATCGTCGCGAGGCATTCCTTGAACACTGAAAGGGTGGAGAGCCCGAGGAAGTCCATCTTGAGCAATCCGATGGGCTCGACGTAGTGCCCGTCGTATTGCGTCGTGTAGAACTTGCACCCGTCGATGGGCGTCGGCATTACCGGGATGGTCTCGACCAGCGGGTCCCGCGATATGATCACGCCGCATGCGTGGACTCCGCTCTGGCGCACGCATCCGTCGAGGCGTTCTGAGATTTCGAGGATTCGCCGCACGATCGGGGGGCCGTCCTTGCGCGCGTCGGACAGTTCGCGCGACCCCACCCAGTTGCCTTCCTTGTCCTGGTGCCAGTATGCGTCGGCGAAGCTTTTTATCCCCGCGCCGTCGGGCACGAGCGAAGCCAGTTTCACGGCGTCGGCCAGAGGGTAGTCGATGACGCGCGAGACATCGCGTATGCACGTCTTCGGCGCCATGGAGCCGAATGTGACGATGTGCGCGACGTGATCCGGGCCGTATTTCTCCGCGACGTAGTCCATGACGCGCCCGCGCCCGGAATCGTCGAAGTCCTCGTCGATGTCCGGCATTGATATGCGGTCGGGGTTGAGGAAGCGCTCGAAGAGCAGGTGGTGCGGTATCGGATCCACATCGGTGATGCCGAGACAGTATGCCACGGCGGATCCGGCGGCGGAGCCGCGCCCGGGCCCGACAAGCACGCCCATCCTCTTTGCGGCCTCAACGTAGTCGTTGACGATGAGGAAGTATCCCGGAAACCCCATGTTGAGGATCGTGGAGAGCTCGAAATCGACGCGCTCGCGGATTTCCGGCGTGAACGCCTCGCCCGGCCAGCGCCGCGCCGCGCCTTCGAGCGCGAGGTGGCGCAGGTAGTCGCCCTCGAAGAGAATTCGGCGCAGGCGCCCGGCTCCCTCCTCGGTGTCGCCGTTGAAGCGCTTGAACGCTCCCGGTTCGAATTTCGGGGCGAGCGCCGCCCCGTCCGGATACTTCTCCTCGTATTGCTTTTCCGTTCCGAACGACTCCGGAATCGGGAAAACCGGCATGATCGGCGGGCGGTCGAGGTTGTATGCCACGACTTTGTCCGCGACTTCGAGGGTGTTTTCCAGGACTTCAGGGTGGTCCGGAAAGAGCGCGGCCATCTCCTCTTCGCTCTTGAGCCACTCCTGCCGCGTGTAGCGCAGACGTTTGATGTCGCTTTCCTTGGCTCCCGTTCCCATGCACAGAAGCAGGTCGTGCGCTTCGCCGTCCTCGCGGTTTATGAAGTGCGTGTCGTTGGTGGCCACGACCTTTGCGCCGATGGCTCCGGCAAGGTCGAAGATTCCGGCGTTGATTCGGGTTTGGGCCTCGAAGAGTTCGCGCTTTTCGGCGTCGAAAAACGCCGGTTCCGCGCGGTGCAGCATCACTTCGAGGTAGTAGTCGTCCCCGAAGACGGACTTGTACCACAGCGCCGCCTTTTCCGCCAGTTCCGGATGTCCGTCGCGCAGGTTGGCGGCCACTTCGCCGGCGATACAGGCGGACGAGACTATGATCCCCTCGTGGCAACGGGCCAGAAGATCCTTGTCGATGCGAGGAGTTCCGTATTTTCCGTCGATGTGGGCGGCGGATATCATCCGCACCAGGTTCTTGTAGCCCGTTTCGTTTTTCGCCAGCAGTATCAGATGGTGTCCGGAGCGGTCGTCCTTGTGGTTGCCGTCCTGATTCTTGTCGGCCATCCCGCGCCGCGCAACGTATGCCTCGCATCCGAGAATTGGCTTCACGCGGGCGAGCGGCTTGCCTTTCTTGTCCTCTTTCCTGGCGCATTCGTCGAAAAACGGCTTTAGCGCGAAGAGGTTGCCGTGGTCCGTGACGGCCATGGCGGGAAATCCGAGATCCCGGGCCCGCGCGACGAGCGGGCCGATTTTGCACATCCCGTCCAGTAGGGAGTATGTCGTGTGGACGTGGAGCGGAACGAACATGGGATCGGATGGGGCGGTGGGGAGAGGCCGCGCGGGTCGCGCGGTCAGCGAAGAATGTGGTTGTCGATGAGTCTTGTCTTTCCAAAGCGGGCGGCGAGCGCTATCAGCACTCCCGGGCGCAGCCGTTCGACAGGCTCCAGTGTGTCCTTGTCAACGGCCACGACATAGTCAACGGAGTCGGCGGCCTTCGCTATGCGCCTGCGTATTGACGCCACGGCCCGCCGCGCATCGTCGCAGCGGCCCTCGCGCCAGTCGTTTTCCGCGGTCGCAAGGGCGGATGAGAGCGCCAGCGCGCGTTTGCGCTCTTCCGGTGACAGATACGTGTTGCGCGACGAGAGCGCAAGACCGTCGCCTTCGCGCACGAGAGGCGCGCCGACGAGCTTCACCGGCACGTCGAGGTCCCTGGCCATGCGGCGCAGGACGGCCAGCTGCTGGGCGTCCTTTTCCCCGAACACAGCCACGTCGGGGCGGACGATGTTGAAGAGCTTGAGACATACCTGCATGACGCCGGCGAAATGTCCCGGGCGCTGCGCCCCGCACATGACGGTGGAGAGCGCGCTTTCGCTGAGCGACACGGTGGCGCCTTCCCTGCCATACATCTCCTCCGGCGTTGGGGCGAACACGGCGTCAACCCCGGCCTTGCGAAGCAGGGCGAAGTCTCGTTTTTCGTCGCGCGGGTAGCGCTCGAAGTCCTCGTTGGGTCCGAATTGAGTCGGATTCACGAAAACGGAGACGACAACTCTGTCCGCGCGCTTTTTCGCGATGCGGACAAGCGAGAGGTGGCCGTCGTGCAGATAGCCCATTGTCGGAACGAGCGCCACGGACTGTCCGTCGCGCCGCCAGGCGGCCGAGGTTGCGGAGGCCGCTTTCTTGGTTCTGAGGATTTTCATTCAGGATCGACCTCCGGCTTGCGATTGGAGGATGAGTCGCTTTCGGTGACGCGCCGAATCCACGCGACCGCGAGGTCGAACCAGGCGGCGGACGGGTTGCCGAAGTCCTTGCGCATCCCCCACCCGTGGCCTCCCTCGGGCCAGACGTGGTGTTCGAACGGGACGCCGGCCTTGCGCAGCGCGATCGCCCATGCGTATGCGCTTTCCCAGTAGGGGTCGTCCTGCGACTGCGCCATGAACGTCGGCGGGGCCTTTGCGGGGTCGAGATCCGGAACGGGATTCCAGTCCGGTCCGTCGGCCTTTATGTATGCCGGGTAGATCGGAACCGCAAAGTCCGGGCGGCAGGACAGTTCGTCGGCACTGTCGCGGTGCGGGTAGTCGGGTTCGGTCGAGCAGCATGTGCGGATTGCAAGCGATCCCCCGGCCGAAAATCCCAGTATGCCGATTTTGCCTGGCAGGATGTTCCACTCCTCGGCGCGGGCGCGCAGCATGCGTATCGCGCGGCGGGCGTCGCATAGCGCCTGGTCGCGGCGGTCCGGGCAGCGGTATTTGAGGATCGCGGCTGAAATGCCGGAGGCCAGCAGTCCGTGCACGACGTCCGTTCCCTCGTGGTTCCACGCAAGGAAGCGATAGCCTCCGCCAGGACACACCAGAACGCACGGGGTGGGATGCTGGGCGGTTGCCGGGAAGAACGAGAGTGTGGGGGTGGAGACGTTTGTGAGGTGCTTGATCAGGCGACTTTCGCCGCCTTCGTAGTCCTCTGACAGCGCGGCGTCTTCGGGGCGGCGCAGAGGTGGCTCGCCATCCCAGAGCGGAAGTGTCGGATATGGATCGAAATGTGGTGTCATTGGAAAATGTGAACTGTTGGCTGAATTCTTGGATTTGGAAAGTCAAAATTCGAGATTAAAGATTAAAAAATCGGAATCGGAAATCCTGTGTTGCGTTGTTTTGCTTTGCGACTTGGCGCGATTTAGTGGACGAAAACCGAAAACGTCCCTCCTCCGGAGGTCCCAAACCTGAGTCCCGTCGCCCTGCGCGGCGAACCGAGCGGTATTTCGCGAAACTGCCCCCTAGTGAGCTTTGCCATCACCGGAATTTGCGTCGTTCCGGCGCCTTCGCGCACGACGAGCGTGTTCACCACCACCGTTCCGCTTGTGCATACCACGCGCACTGTCTTGATCGGCTTGGTCGCAGGGTTTCCGCATTCCACGCCCCCGTTTGCAGTGCGCACCCCGGCAAGCACGTAGCCCTTGGGGGCCTTGACGTTGTCTGGTCCGTAGTCAGGACCGGGCGCAGGGCGCTCGTCGAATCTTCCCGGACGCGAGTTGTGGTAGCCGGAATTGTCGTGGCGCGGCGGTGGCCGGCGGTCGTCGCGCCAGTCCTCGCCTGCGCGCGGCGGCCAGTCGTGGCGCGGCGGGGGCGGCGGGGGAGGGCGGTCGCGTCCGGAATTACGTGAAAAGTCCCAGAATCCAGCGAACGCGCAGGTCGCCGCGAGGCAGAACATTGCCGCCAGAATCAACTTTGCCGGTTTCATTGTCTTTTGCCCTTTTGCTTATGTGGATGATTTTCCGCGTTTTTCCAAGCCCCCGTTGTCAGGCACGAGGGCGGCGCGATAAATGAAGTCGTCCATGACGAATCCGCCGCCGATGTCTGTGCAGAGCGCTTCGGCGCGGCGCAGTCCCGCGGCCTTGTATGCGGCTTGCGCGCGCAGGTTGTGCTTGTTCACGCGAAGCCACACGGAAGTGGCGCCGGCGTCTGCCAGCCGACGCTTGACTTCCGCCAGGGCCATCGCGCCTACGCCGCGCCCGCGCCAGGGGGGCAGAAGGTAGAGCTTGTGCAGTTCCGCCGAGCCGTCGGGTCCGCGTCGAGAGAGGTCGAACGAGCAGACTCCGGCCGTTGTTCCGTCCGCGACGAGAAGGTAGAACGGGGCCCCTTCGGCCGTGTCCCTCCTGATCGCCGCCGGCGAATACATCCTTTCTATCATGTATGGGATCTGCTCATCCGGAATGATCCCGGCGTAAGTCGAAGGCCATGCGCGCCGCGCAACGTCCATGGCCTCGGCCTCGCGGGCCTCGGAATCCACCGGGACGAATTCAAGCGTCGGCGGCGGAATGCGCGGGCGAGGGGAGTTGGTCGGCTCGATTGCGCATTCGCTGCGCAGTTCGATCGTGCAGGGGCCGTCCAGCGCCGCGTCTATCGACATGTCCGCACCGAATATGCCCGTCGCGACATGGTCCGCTCCAAGGATCGAACGCAGGTCGGCGCAGTAGCGTTCGTATAGTGATTGCGCCGCCGAGGGATCTCCGGCCTCGATGAAACTCGGACGGTTGCCCTTGCGCGTGTCGGCGTAGAGCGTGAACTGCGACACGGCCAGCACATCCCCGCCAAGGTCCGCCACGCTGCGGTTCATGCGACCGTCGGCGTCCTCGAACACTCGCAGCGCCGCGGTGCGGACGGCCAGTCTGTCGACATCCTCCGGCGTGTCTCCGCGGCGGCAGCCAACAAGCGCCAGAAAGCCCGAGCCGGCCACGCCGACAGTTTTCCCGCCGACAGTCACCGACGCTCTGCGGACGCGTTGAAGCAAAATTTTCATTGCGGGGCGGTATTCTACCGCTTCCCCCTTCCGGCGGCAACCGTTCCGGCGGCGGGTTTTCGGCAGTTGCGCGGCCGGGGACGTTGCGGTAGTATGCGGCGCGTTTCCGCGAGGTTTTCCATGAAAGGTCTGATCAGCCAGTTGTTCCGTGCCGTCGCGCTCGCCGCGTTCGCCGCTTCCGTTCCGGCCATCGCCGCCGGCCCGGGGGGAAGGACGGTTCCGGGGGGTGGGGCCGACACGCATTTTCAAGCGCGGGACCGCGCCGCCGCGCCGGACGCCAAGGAGCCGCGCTGGCTTTTCGGGCGTCCGCGCGAAAACACTCCGGCCGCGCAGCTGTCCCGCGCCAAGAGGCTTGAAAAAGGACGTCACTGGGGCTCCGCCCGTTCGGCATACGACGCCCTGGTTCACAATTGGGGCGCTTCGGCCGAGGCGCCGGAGGCGCAGCTTTCGGTCGCCCGCATCTACGAGCGCGATCGCGAATTCGAGGACGCCTTCCGCGAGTATCAGTATTATCTGGAGCGCTATTCCTCGGCGGGCGGCGTCGGGACGTGCCCATACGGTCTTGTGGTGTCCTCTCAGCGCGGCATCGCCTTTGAGATGCTTTCGCTTTTGGAGCGCGGCGGATTCTGGGCGCCATCGACGGAACTCGTGGCCAGCATGTTCCGCCATGTCGTTGCCAACGCTCCGGATGATCCCGACGCGCCACGCTGCGTTCTTTCCGAGGGGCGGGCGTATGAGACCGGTCGCAAGTGGCCGGAGGCCGTGCGCGCATACGAGAAGCTAGCCTCGAAATATCCGGCCAGTCCCCTTGTGACCGACGCCTGGTATCGTTCGGCCAACTGCCGTTGGATTCTTTCGGAAAAGCGTCCTAACGACCGCCGCGAACTTGAAAACGCCCTGGAGGTGCTGCGCCTGGCCGTCCGGACGGCGCCAGACCACAGGGAGGCGCGTCTTGCTTCCGAGCGAATCGCAGCCCTCGTGGCGCGTCAGACTCGCATGGCCTGGCAGCACGCGGAGTTCTACGACCGCGTCCGGCGCAAGCCCGAGGCGGCGCTCGCGGCATATCGCGAGTTCCTTGTCCGTTTTCCGACTGCGGCCGAAGCGCCGCTTGTGCGCGAACGCGTGGCTCAGCTTGAGCGCGAGGTCCGCGTCTCCGATTCGTCCGCCGGAGGGAGCGGCCGCGAGGCCGCCGAATAGGAGGACTCCCAGTGAACGACCTCCCATCCATTGCCATTGTCGGACGCCCGAATGTCGGAAAGTCCGCCCTTTTCAACCGCATCGTGAGGCGGCGCGTCGCGATCGTCTATGACGAGGCGGGCGTGACGCGCGATCGCCTTGAGCGCGAAGTGGAGCGCGACGGCCGCCGGTTCGTCCTTGCCGATACCGGCGGCATTCTTGCTCTCGACGGCGAACGCATCGCCGACAGCATAGGCTCCGGCGTTAGGGCGCAGGCCCTCGCCGCCCTTTCAGGCGCGAACGTGGCTGTCCTTGTCGTGGACGCCGCAGAGGGGATTGCCCCTTTGGACGAGGAGGTCTGCCGTCTGCTGCGAAAGTCGGGCGTTCCTGTCGTGGTCGCCGCGAACAAGGCCGACAACCCCGAGCTTGATCTTCACGCTTCTGAGTTCGCGCGTTTTGGATACCCGGTGTATCCGGTCTCGGCGATCCACGGGCGCGGCGTTGCCGCGCTCTTGGAGGCCTGCTACAGGCATTTCCCGGTTTTGGAAGTTCCCAAATGCGGAGACGCAGGTTCGGACGCCGCCGCCACGGATGGCGATGCCGCCGCTAGTGCCGCCGCTGACGACCATGGCGAGGCTTGCGATGGCGAGGCTCGTCACGAAAGGGCTGAGCGCCCGACTGTCGTGGCGATTGCCGGGCGGCCGAACGCCGGCAAGTCTTCGCTCGTGAATCGTCTGCTCAAGACCGAGCGGGTGCTTGTTTCCGACGTGCCGGGAACGACGCGGGATCCGATTGACGTGCCTCTGGAGTATGGCGGCAGGCGTTTCGTGCTCGTCGATACGGCCGGAGTGCGTCGCGAGGCCCGCGTTGACACCGCTGTGGAGCGCTACAGCAGGTTTCGCGTGCAGGACGCCGTGGAGCGGGCCGATGTCGTCGTCCTTGTGATCGACTGCGAGCGCGGTCCGGGCCTGCTTGACCGGCAGCTGGCCGGAATGGTCAAAAAGCTAGGAAAAAGCAGTGTCTTGGTAGTCAATAAATGGGACTTGTCAAAACAGGGCGAATCCGAATACGGAGAGTGGCTTGCGCGCGAACTACCGTTCATGGCCCACTGTCCATTGGTGTTCGTTTCCGCCAGGACTGGACGAAATGTCGGGCGCGTGCTTTCCGTTGCGGCGCATGTGGCGGCGGCTTCTCGTCAGGTCCTCGCCACCGGACCTCTGAACAGGTGTTTGCAGGAGGCTTACAAGTCTAATGCCGTTCCCGGGGAGGGCGCAAAGCCTCTGCGGATGCATTACGCCGTCCAGACCGGATTCGCGCCGATGCGGATACGGGTTTTTGTGAACGACCCCCGGCGCATGCCTGCCTCTTTCGAGCAGTTCCTGGCAAACAGACTGCGCGATGCCTTTGACCTCGCGGGCGTCGGAATCGAGTTTCAGTTTCGCGCGCGCGAGCGCAAGAATCCGGACGGTACGTCCAAGGCTCCGCCGGCACCAGCGAACTTGCGGGAGGTTCGCGCCGCGAAGAAGGCGTCTGGAAAGTCACGCCGCCGCCGTCGCGCCATGCCACGCGGGTAAGCGCCCGGCCATGAACGGTTGAAAAGTTGAAAAGTTGGCGGCGACCGTAGTCCCGCTGGCGATTGGCTTAGTCGATTTGGTCGATTTGGTCGGTCGTCGACAAAATCGACCAATCCGACGATCGACCAAGCCGATCATGACACGCCGCGGCCGCAGGCCTGGCAGTAGAGAGTGTCTCAATCTCCTTTCGGCTGAAGGAGTGGCGCGGAGTTTTGCGCCCGCAGTGCAAACTGCGGGTTTCCCCAGCGGCTCAATCGCCTTTCGGCTGAAAGAGTGGCACGAAGTTTCGCGCCCGCAGTGCAAACTGCGGGTTTCCCCAGCGGCTCAATCGCCTTTCGGCTGAAGGAGTGGCACGAAGTTTTGCGCTCGCAGTGCAAACTGCAGGTTTCCCCAGTGTTTCAATCTCCTTTCGGCTGAAAGAGTGGCACGAAGTTTCGCGCCCGCAGTGCAAACTGCGGGTTTCCCCGGCGTTTCAATCGCCTTTCTGCTGAAGGAGTGGCACGAAGTTTTGCGCCCGCAGTGCAAACTGCAGGTTACCCCGGCGTCACCCCATCGCCTTTCGGCTGAAGGAGTGGCACGAAGTTTTGCGCCCGCAGTGCAAACTGCAGGTTTCCCCAGTGTTTCAATCTCCTTTCGGCTGAAAGAGTGGCACGAAGTTTTGCGCCCGCAGTGCAAACTGCGGGTTTCCCCAGTGTCTCAAACTCCTTTCGGCTGAAGGAGTGGCACGGAGTTTTGCGCCCGCAGTGCAAACTGCGGGTTTCCCCAGCGTCTCAATCGCCTTTCTGCTGAAGGAGTGGCACGGAGTTTTGCGCCCGCAGTGCAAACTGTGGGTTTCCCCAGCGTCTCAATCGCCTTTCTGCTGAAGGAGTGGCACGAAGCGGAGATTTCGTTCGAGGAGCTCCAGAACCTGCTCCGGGTCTCAATCGCCTTTCTGCTGAAGGAGTGGCACGGAGGCGCATGCCGCTGCGCATTAGGCATACGCACGCGCAGGTCTCAATCGCCTTTCGGCTGAAGGAGTGGCACGGAGGCGGCAACATCCTCACCACAATCGTCCGCTGGCGTCACGGTGTCTCAATCGCCTTTCGGCTGAAGGAGTGGCACGGAGACCGCACACGGTGGTTATCTCCGGGGTAGAATACCCGTCTCAATCGCCTTTCGGCTGAAGGAGTGGCACGGAGGGCAATCCTCCACGCCGAGGCCGCGTTGGCCGCCGCCGCCGGTCTCAATCGCCTTTCGGCTGAAGGAGTGGCACGGAGGGCGGACTTCCTCGCCGCGATCTGCTTCTTCATCTGGGTCTCAATCGCCTTTCGGCTGAAGGAGTGGCACGGAGCCGCCGCCGCCGATGCCGTCGGACGGCGCGCGGAGGGAGAGGGTCTCAATCGCCTTTCGGCTGAAGGAGTGGCACGGAGCCGCGGGCGTGGCGGCGCTGGCGGAGCAGTATGCCGCCGAGTCTCAATCGCCTTTCGGCTGAAGGAGTGGCACGGAGAACTTCTGGGAGAAATACGTCGTGACCGACACGCCGAGTCTCAATCGCCTTTCGGCTGAAGGAGTGGCACGGAGCGCACGGCTGCGATCCGGACCTCGAAGGCGGCGTCGTGGTGTCTCAATCGCCTTTCGGCTGAAGGAGTGGCACGGAGCTGGAAGGGCGCGCAGCGGCAGTGAGGGCACTTGCCGAGTCTCAATCGCCTTTCGGCTGAAGGAGTGGCACGGAGGGCGTTCGAACGCAGTTCGGAAAGGTCACGGAGAACTCGGTGTCTCAATCGCCTTTCGGCTGAAGGAGTGGCACGGAGACTCAAAAAGCAGATCGACGAAAACACGCTGCTGTTTCTCGTCTCAATCGCCTTTCGGCTGAAGGAGTGGCACGGAGGGCGTTCGAACGCAGTTCGGAAAGGTCACGGAGAACTCGGTGTCTCAATCGCCTTTCGGCTGAAGGAGTGGCACGGAGACTTCGAGATAGTAGTCGATGTGCCGCCAGCAATCATGCGGTCTCAATCGCCTTTCGGCTGAAGGAGTGGCACGGAG
>DJYI01000082.1:3104-9182 GCA_002448475.1 Verrucomicrobia bacterium UBA6982 | reverse complement strand
CGCTTCGAGAACTTCAGCGTGTTCGACGACGACACGTTCTTCTCCAAGTTCTCCGGCGTCGTGGAGCTGCGCGACCTCGTGCAGCACGGCGCCTTCAAGAAGGTCTTCAACGAATACCGCGTCGCGTTCGACGACAAGGCCCCCGGCCTCTCCGACGCCGAGAAGGCGCTGCGCGGAAAGATCCTCGCCGAGATCGACAAGAAGGAGGCCGAGTTCAACGAGTCGATGCAGAAGATCCTCGACGTTTCCGAGAACAACCTCTCGCTCTACGACGACCTGGACGACCAGCCCCCCGCCGTGCGACAGGGCGCGGTCGAGACCGTCTCCAACCTCGAGAAGCTCACCTCGCCGACCACGTGGGTCAGCAAGAAGGGCAAGGTCGCGCTCAAGCACCTCGAAGTCGTCCCCGAGACGCGCGTCCCGTGGAAGGCCGCCCTCAGGGGCGACGACATCGCCTACTACTGCGAGACGAAGATGTCCTGGGAGACGCAGAAGCTCCTGGAAGGCATCGCGAAGAACGCCGGCGCGCGCTTCGAGGCCGACGGGCTCGGCTTCACGCGCATTCTGGTCCCCAAGGACCGTGCCGAGGCCTTTTTCGCGGCCTTTTCGGAGGAGAACGTCCAGAAGCTCACGCATCCCGACGAATACATGGCGCGCAAGGAGGGCGGCGACGGCCTCAAGGGCGCAAAGATCTACCGGCCCGTCCCCTACCAGGCGCCGAAGGCCGACCCGCGTCCGCTCCTGGATCCAGCGACGCTGCCGGACATCCTCGAGGTGCCGGTCGAATACGGCGGCAGGACGATGACCGTCCGGCTCCCCAAGACCCACTTCGCAGACCTCGTCACCACGCGCTCGTCCGTTCACCGCCCGCGCAACATCGGCGAGTTGCGCTTCCTGCTCGAATCCCAGATCAAGCGCGGCAACGACGTCCTCGGCGCGCTCCTGAGCGGCAAGACGAGCCTCTTCGAACCGACCCGCGAAAACATCGTCGCGCTCACCTACGCGGTCCACGCCGCCGCCCTCCGCAAGGGCGAATACATGTATCGCGGCTCCTTCAGCATCGAGGACCCGGACGGCAACATCGCCCGCTGGCTCGACCGCGCCGAGGACGTGTATCTGCGCACCTCAACCCATGCGAAGCCCTACCAGGCCGTGAACGTCGACGGCCACGTCAACATGCCGCGCGGCTACGACGTGCCCACCGGCGCGGGCGGCCTCCTCAACGGCATGCGCACCTTCCACTACTTCACGATCCCCGACACCGACCACATCAAGGACGCGGGCGGCAGCGGCCCCAAGCGCCGCCTCTTCCTCAAATGCGAGACCTTCGGCATCTTCGCCTCCACCGCGCACTTCCACCCCTTCAAGAAGGCCGACGCCAGGAGCGAGGGCATGAATACGCGCGGCTACCGGCCCGGCGACATCATCGAATCGATCCAGCACGGCGCCTCGCTCTTCAAATCCTGGTTCACGCCCAAGGAGGCGCCCGGCATCCGCAAGGAGAACCTCACCGAGGCGCAGAAGACGGCCATCCGGAGCGCCAAGGACAAGCTGGAAGACCTCGGGCTTGGCGGCCAGGGCGAGCAGCTGGTCGCCAACGCCGTTCTCAGCGGCGGCGGCATCAAGACCCTGTCGGACAACGTCGCGTTCATTCTGGACACGATGATGCCGGAGGACGAGGAGAAGCGCACCGCGCTCATGTCGGTCCTGGACGAACTCGTCAACGACTTCGCGGCCGCGTCCTCCAATGTCGGCGGCGAGATCATCAACCGCATCGGCAACGAGATCATGATCGACGCGAAGGACATCCTCTAGTCGCGCGTCACTGTTCCGGTTTTTGCGGTCGCACAAACAACTTGAAACTTGAGTGGAAACCCTGTAGTATTGGGCCCGCCTAAGTCGGGCAATGGAGCAATGGAGTCTTTGGTGTTGATCGATTTTCTGATGGTTGGCATTGACACGGATTCTTGCTCTGTTCATGCGTGTCGGCCTTTTAGTAGCGTCGATCCCGCTGAAATTCGCGTGGTCGATGCTAATGGTGCGTTTTAACAAAAAATGGACAATAACATGAATAGACTCATGAAGAAGATTGGGAGATCGGGTGTTTTTGCCGCTGTTTTCGCGGCGATGAACGCGGCAAGCTTTGCCATGGCGGCGAACTTCCCGGTCGGGACGCATCTCGTCAAGGGAACGCTGAAGGACTGGCGGAACAAGGTGCTTACGTCGAGCGCCGCGGTGACCATTCAGGCGGTCAACACGAACGGCTCGGTCATCGCCTCCACGACGGTGGCGGATCCGACGGCCGACGGCTACAACTTTCTCCTGCAGATCCCGCTTTCCTCGACGGCCACCGACTCGACTGCCGCCGTGGGCGACTCGCTCAACTGCGTCCTTGTCCAAGACTCCGGGCTGTCCCTCGCGGTCGATCCCATCCCCGTTGGCCATGCGGACACCGTTTCGACGGTTTCCCTGGCCTTCGTGAACATGAAGAGCTACACTTCGACGGACGACAAGGGCAACGAGACGACCGTCAGCGTCCCGGCGGAATACGTTGACACGATCGCGCCGTGGATGGAGGCCAAGGAGATCGAGGGCGACTACGACCCCTTCGCCGACTACGACCAGGACGGCACCTCGAACTACCTCGAATACCGGGCTGGAACGAATCCCTTTTTTGAATTTGACAAGCTCGCGATTTCCGCCTACGCCGCGCCGCAGGGCGCCCCCCACGCGCTCAGCTTCGAATACGTCGGCGGCCATGTCTATGGCGTCGCCACGACATTCTCGCTCGTGAATCCGCAATGGGCGACCCAGCCGGTGATGAAGTCCGAGACGGACTCGGAGCACGAGCAGGTGATGCCGTCGGCCGACGAGGAGGACGTGGGCATGGCGACCATCTACGTTGTGCCCGCCGAGGGCGCGACCAGCCAGTTCTTCCGGGTTGAGGCGAAGTAGTTTTACGGCCACAAAGAACACAAAGAGCACAAAGAATCAGGGGCGATGCCCCAGATCCCAAAAACTCCTCTGCTCCCTTTGTGGACTTTGTGGCTAAAATCAAGTCGAGCTTGAAAGGAAAACGTGGAATGAAAGTGACCAAATTTTCGTTTTTGCTGCTGTTGCCGGTGGCGGCTTTCGCGGCGCATGTCTCCGAGACGATGACTCTCAAGAAGGGGTGGAACGCGATCTACCTCGAATCGACGCCGACGAATGCGCTTTGCGAGGAGTTCTTCGCCGGCGCGCCCGTCCTGCGCGTCGCGTCCTACCAGTCGGACGCCTATTCCTCCACGCGCCAGCTCGCGGACGACGGGACGGAAATCGCCCAGAAGCCGGTTTCCTACCGCGTGTGGATTCCCGGCGAAGAGACGGCTTCGACGATGGCCGCGCTCGCGGGCGGCTATACCTACCTTGTCTATGCGACGGACACGTGGTCGAAGCAGTTCTACGGCGTCCCGTCCGCGCCGCGCCAGACGTGGCGCGCCACGTCTGGCGACACCGGCTTCATGAACATCGTGGGCGTCTCCGCGGATCCGGGCGTGTCGGTTCCGGCCAAGTCCTACTTCGGCGAGGGCCCGTTCGGCACGGCGTCGGGCGTCGCATACCAGATCGACGGGAGCAAGTCGGCCGCGCCGACGTTCCTTTCGCTGGGAATCTCGTCCAGCACGAAGCTCCAGGGCGGCAAGGCATACGCCCTCTCCGCCGCCAAGGACGGCGACTGGCCGGGCGTGATCGGAGTGATGGGCAGCGGCGTATTCTTTGGCGACGCCGACAACTTCACCGCGCTCCAGATCAAGAACTGCGGAACGACGAATCACACTTTCAAGTTCTCCGTCGTGCTCTCGGACGACGCGAATGAATCCGGAGAGGTGGTTCCGCCCCTTTCCCGCCGCCTTCCGCGCGTCGATGCGATTTCCTCGCCCGGATACACGAACGCAACCGAGGAGGCGTGGACCGTCGAACTCGCCCCGGACGGAATCACGGAGCAGGTTTTCTCCATCGACCGTGCGCATATGAGCGCCGGGACGGAATACGGCGCGATTCTGGTGATCGAGGATCTCGGCGCGAGCAAGATGCGCGTGCGGCTCCCCATCGCCGTGGCGGCCGAGCCGGAGAACGCGGTCGCCTATCCGATCGGCCTCTGGATGGGCGAAATCGCCCTCTCGAAGGTTTCCGGCATGACTGACGAGACGCCGACGCCGGTCGAGGCCGGCGGGACGCTGCGGATGAACGTCATGGTGCACGTGGCCGAGGACGGAACGTGTTCGCTCCTGCAGCGCGTGGCGGCCGGCATGGACGCCGACGGCAATCCGCGGCTCTTCAGGGAGCTTTCGGGCGTCCCCTCGGAAATCGAAAATCCCCGGCGCATCTCGACGGTGATGATGAGCGTGGACACGCCCGTCGTCGCGGCGGCGGATGGTTCGGCGTTCGGCAATGACGCGGTCTTTTCATGGGCGGTCGCCCCCACCGCGCGCGACAACCCGTTCCGCCACGCCTGGCACCCGGACCACGACGGCAAGACGGCGGACTACAGCGGCGCCGCGCCGTCGGGCGACGATTTCGAAAACTACGCCCAGCCGATCAAGCCCGAACTCTGGAGCATCACGAACCGCCTTGAGTTCTCCTGGCACGAGCATGGCGAATCCGGGCTGCCGGTGCGCTTCCCCTACAACGCAGACGAAACGACCTCGGGCGTCGTGACGTGGGACGTTGGGGGGCTTTCCGCGAAGAGCCCAATCCGGTCGACCGGCACCTTCACCCTCAAGCGCGTCTTCAAGGCGAAGGCGCTGGAGTAGCGGCTTCGCCTTATAGTTGATTTGCTCGCAATTGCACAATGCCAGGGATCTTGGCTACATCACGGACGACCAGTTCAAATCCATCTACGATTCCACGAAACAAATCGGAGGAATGCTGTTCAATCTCATCACCGTTCTTTCATCTGATCACACAAGGACAAAACAATGAAATATCCACGAAAGCACTTCTCGCTTCCTAGACTTTTCAACTCTCCAACCGTGAAAAGGAACTTTTCAACCTTTCAACCTTTCAACCTTTCAACCTTGCTTGTCGCGGCGCTCTTCGCCGCGACAAGCAGAGCCGACGTGCCGCAGGCGCTCACGTATCGCGGCGTGCTGCGGCGGACGGGCGGATACGAGCGCACGACGTCGCTGGAGATGACGTTCCGCCTCTACGACTCGGCGGCGCCGGACACCGCGATCTGGGCGCGGACGATGCGCGTCCCCGTCGATACGAACGGCGTCTTCTATGCCGAGCTCGCCGACGCGAACGGCAACGACCCTGACGGGCTCGGCTACACGCTCGCCGACGCGATGGGTTCCATCAAGGGAGTCCCCGAAATCGGCCTCACGCCGCCGGACGCTCCGGAGATGAAGCCGCGCCAGTCGCTCGCCACGGCGCCGCGCGCGGCCCGCGCGGCGCGCGCCAAGGCGGCGGACGTCGTCTATGCGCCGACCGGGGCCTACGCGCAGGGCGTGGACATCGACATCGCGGCCGTCGGCGAAGTGACGGTCCAGGAAGGCGCGGCGCTCGCCGCCTTCCCCCCGAGCTGCACCCTCACGAAACTCGACCGCGGCAAGACGCGCGAGCTCGGCGGCGGCACTTCGGAAATCACGGTGCGCGACGTGACTTCGCCCCGCCCGAGCTGGCCGGCGAGCTTCGTGGAGCGCAGTTTCCAATACACGACGGATTCGGCGCCGTGCGACATGATTCTCGCCTGCGAGGGCGAGGACGGCGCGTTCAACGTGCTCGTGCCGGCGGGCGGCAAGATCACCGGCGCCGGCGCCAACGTGCAGACGATCTACGGCACGGCGTTCGGGAATCCGTGATGTTCTTGGCCACAAAGAACACAAAGCACGCAAAGACTTTGTGATCTTTTTGGCCTCTGTGGCTGATACAAGACCTGAAAGAGAGAAACAAGGCATGAAGAAGAGTTTTGCAGTTTTGATGCTGGCTGGTTTCGCCGCAGTATCGGTGCGCGCCGAAATGGGCACCGGCACGATCACGCAATCGACAAGGGAGCTTGTCGGCGGCATGGTCTATACCGTGCAGGGCAATGTCTCGATT
>DJYI01000082.1:0-2982 GCA_002448475.1 Verrucomicrobia bacterium UBA6982 | reverse complement strand
AAGCGCGTCGTCATCGACATTCCCGAGGGCGCGTCGCTCACGGTGACGGGCGGCAACGCCGGCGGCGGTATCGGCGGGCGCAACGGCGGCGGCGCGGGCATTTTCCTGCCCGGCGACATGGCGCTCTACATCACCGGCAAGGGTTCGCTTACGGCGGTCGGCGGCGCGGCGGCAGGCGGCGGCAACAGCGCGGGCGGCGGCAATGCCGAGATTGACGGGTGGAACTTCAAGAACGGCGGCGGCGGCTCGGGCGGCTCGGGCGGCGGCGGTGCGGGCGCCGGCATCGGCGGCTCGGGCGGCGCGGGCGGCGCGGGCGGCGCCGGAGCGTCCCAGGGGAGTAGTCGCTACGCCTCCCACGGCAACGACTTCCCGCATGACGGCGACAATGGCTCCGGCGGCGCGGCCGGCGCGGCCGGCGCGGCCGGCGGCAGCGTGTATGTGCTCGGCGATGTCGCCGTCACGGTGCGCGGCGGCGCGGCCGGCGCGGCCGGCGGCTCGGGTGGGTATGGCACCTACAAGCAAGGGACGGGGGCCGATGACTGGTTCTCCGGCGGCGGCGGCCCCGGCGGCGGCGGCGGCGGCGGCGGCGCGTCCATGTCCATCGGCGGCGGCGGCGGCGGCGGCGCTGGCGGCGGCGGCGGCGGCAGCGGCTCGTATCTCGTGGTCGATGACTGGGACGATCCGGGCAACGAAAACCTCTTCATCTACGACGGACAGGGCGTCCGGATCGTGGACGAGTGGACCATCCGCGGCGAGTGCGGCGGCGCTGGCGGCGGCGGCAAGGTCGGCGGCCGGGGCGGCGACGGCAAGCCCGAATCCCTGGACAAGGGAACAAAGGGCGGTACGGGCAAGTCGCACAAGAACTACAGCGAGTCCACGTCGTCCTCAAAGGCCGGCGACGGCGCCGTCGGCGGCAACGGCGGCGAACAGGGCGCCGGCGGCCGACTCTACGTGCTGCCCTCGGTCGGATTTTCCGCTTCGCCCTACCGCGCCAGCGACGCGCTCAACGCGACGGCCTTCGTGAACTTCCTCGAAGTCGATGTCACGCTCGACCTCGGGCTCACGGACGCCAGCGGCAATCCCGTGACGACCACGTTCAAGCAGCCCTTCGCCTACGGGATGAAGCCACTCGACGACATCGAGGTGGGCGGCGTGAACCCGCGCGTCAAGCGCGCCGGATACCGCTTCGCCGGCTACTGGACGACGCGCGAAGGGGACGGCACGTGCGTTTACGGCCCGGACTACAAGCCGACGATGGTGATGTCCCCCTACACGAAGGACTTCACGCTCTACGCCCGCTGGGAGGTCGCGCCGGAGATCCTTTCGGTCACCTCGTCCGGCGACGCGGCCAGCACCCTCGGCGTCTATGGCAACACGGCGATCACGCTGCGCGACGCGGTCCAGGCGCTCATCGACAATCCGCTCCTCGTCGGCACGGACGGCCGTCGGCGCGTCACCTTCGAGGAACTTGACGCGAGCAACAAGGTCGTCCGCCTCGCTAGCGAAATCGTGATTCCGGCGGGTGTGCGGTCCTTCGAGATCAACGGCCTCTACGAACTGGAGCCGGGCGAAAAGGGCATCGAGATCGTCGCGGGACAGGACGCGAGGCACTTGAACTACGACGGCAAGTCTTCAGATGGCGAGATGTTCTCGCTCGCCAACCTGACCTTCACGGGCGGCAGCGGTAGCCAAGGCGGTTCGATCCGCGCCCTTGGCGGAGCCTCCATTTCCATCGAGGCCTGCTCGTTCATCGGCAACACCTCGCAAGGGCAGAACAGCGGTGGCGCGATTGCCTTCGTTCCGAATGACAAGAGTTCGGAACTCTTCGTGTCCTCTTCGACGTTTGCGGGCAACAGCGCACCCGACTGGAACGGCGGCGCTGTGTATGTGGACGGCGCATACGCGCTCTTCGTGAATACGACATTCAGCGGCAACACGTCAGGCAGTTTGGGCGGAGGCATTCTTGAGACGGGCGGCGCGCATATCGATCTGCTGAACTGCACCTTCATCCGCAATCAGTCGAAAAACGGCTGCTCGCTCCACAGCGCCGATTCCAGAGCAGTGGTCCGTGCCGTCAACTGCATCTTCGCCGACGACAAGAACCATCAGTATTGGGGCGCGGTGTCCATGACCGGCGGAACACTTTCGACCTACTGGTCTTCCATAGAAGCGGATCCGGCCAAGGTCTTCACCTCGTCCGGCAATGCCGTGGAGCAGGTCGTCGCGGGCGTCACGCACGTCATCCATCCGCCGCTTGGCGGGGCGGCGGCCGGCAACGAGGACGCGGCGGAAATCTACCACGACCCGGACTACCTGAACGTGCGCGCCGTCGGGCGCGACGGAACGGAGGTCGTCCTCGAAGGCAACCGCGACGACGCGAAGATCCCGTTCATCCTCGACCAGCTCCAGTCGGTTCGCACCGCGCCGACGCGCGGGGCGGTGCGCCTCGCGGTCGGCACCGCGCCGGTCACGGTCGAGCTGGACGGCGTCCTCCTGGACAGCGACGGCACTCCGCGCGCCAACCAGACGGTCACGGCGGAGGTGACGGTCTCCTACAGCGACGGCGAGGCGGCGCCGACGAACATGGTCATCAAGACCACGGATTACGGCATCTTCGGGCTTTCCGTCCCGGTGGACGGCTCGGACGGACTCGCGCACAACGTGACGGGTGTCAAGGTCGATGCGCTCGGTCCGGATCCCATCGCGGTGACGATGGCCCCCTACGCGCTCACCGCCGGTTCGGTGGAGCTGCTCGGCTCCAACGACTACGTTCCGCTCTACGGCGATGCGATCGCCATCGGCAACCTCGTTGCGCAGTCGATTTCGGTCACCAATTCGATTGACGCGCGCGCCGCCGGGTCGTTCACGGCGGGCGAGCTCAAGGGCTTCGGGCAGATCGACCTCGAGCACGTCGCGGTCGCCGGCGGAACGCTCGACTGGATGGGCGGCAAGCTTCCCGCCGCGCAGAGCGACGCCTTCGCC
>DJYI01000032.1:34876-73352 GCA_002448475.1 Verrucomicrobia bacterium UBA6982 | reverse complement strand
AGTCTATGGCCACCGGAGTGTCCTGTGAAAAATACACCTGCTTTCCAAGCCATTTTGACATCTCGGTTGACAGGTCAAGACTCGCAAGATGCCGCGAGACCATTTCGCGCTGCTTCTTGGGTGCCGTGCGCCGGTCTGGGCGAAGACTCTTGGCAAGTGCGCTGACAAGAGTCGTGCCGCGTTCGATGATGCCTCCGAGGAGAAGTTTCGTCTGGCGAAGGGCGCACTTGCCAAAAGAACCGCCATAAACACCATCGACGAACTCGGAAATGGTGACAGAAAGGTCAGTTTGTAGTATTGTCTGGGCCACGGGACGTTCCTTTTTTGTGGTTTTGCGCTGCCAATTCTGGCAGAAAACAAAAAAAACGTCCCGCTTTTTTTGTTCAAGAAAAAAAGTCTGTGGGGTTTCCTGAACCGCAGGGAATGCTCGAAACCCCTGTATTTTCAATGGTTTTGAAATTTAGGGGATAGTTTATCCCCCAGTTTTGGGGGATAAGCCTAGAATGGCGAAAGCCTTGACCCGAACGGAGGGGGCGGGGTAGAATCCCCCTCACGCCGCGCAACGCGTCGGCGGACGGCGTCTGCCTCGCCGCGTTCCAGACGTTGACGAACTCCAAATTCCTCAACTTCAAATGAATAGAATCGTAAGCAAACGGCTTCTCGCCAACGATTTGTGCGAGCTTGAGTTCGAGGCCCCGCACATCGCGCGCGGCCACAAGGCCGGCCAGTTCCTCGTCCTGCAGGCCGACCACGACTGGGGTGAAAGAATCCCCCTTACCATTGCGGACGCGAACGAAAGCGCCGGAACGGTGACTGTCGTCTTTCAGGCCGTCGGCGCCACGACGATCAAACTGGCCCGCTTCAATCCAGGCGACTGCATCCCAGACGTTCTGGGGCCGCTCGGCAATCCAAGCGACGTTCGCAAGTTCGGCCGCGTGGTCCTTTGCGGCGGCGGAATCGGCGTGGCGCCGATTCACCCGATCGCGCAGGCAATGCGCGCGGCGGGAAACCACGTGACCAGCATTCTCGCGGCGCGCACCAAGGACCTCGTCATATTCGAAAACAGGATGCGGGCCGCATCCGACGAGGTCATCGTCTGCACGGACGACGGCTCCTACGGTCGCAAGGGCCTGGTGACCGCCCCGCTGAAGGAGATGTGCGAAAGCGCGACGCCTCCGGATCGTGTCATCGCCATCGGGCCGCCTGTCATGATGAAATTCTGCGCGGCCACGACCAAGCCGTTCGGCATTCCGACGATTGTCTCGCTGAACACGATCATGATCGACGGCACGGGAATGTGCGGGGGCTGTCGCGTAATGGTCGGCGGGAAGATGAAGTTCGTGTGCGTTGACGGTCCGGATTTCGACGGACACGAGGTTGACTGGGACAACATGATGAAGCGCATGCGCGCCTTCAGGCCGTTCGAGGAGGAGGCCCGGCGCCGCGTTCGCGACCACGAATGCAACATCGACAAGGCGGCGCGGGCCATCGCCGCTGCGAAGGAGGATCGCTAGGAATGAATGCTCAGGTTGAAACTCTCGATGCCGCCGCCCGCGCCGAACTCGACGCCCTTGGCGACCTTGGCTCCCTTGCTCCTGCCGTTCGCTCGAAAATCGCGCAGCGTGAAATGCCGTCGCAGGATCCAAAAACCCGAGTCTCCAACATGGACGAAGTCGCGCTCGGATACACCGAGGCGATGGCGCGGCTTGAGGCGCAGCGGTGCCTTCAGTGCCCGACAAAGCCATGCACCGCCGGGTGCCCTGTCGCGATCGACATCCCGCGCTTCATAAAGGCCGTCGCCTGTGGAGACGACGCCGGGGCAGTCGCAACGATCAAGGAGTCGAGCCTTCTTCCCAGCATCTGCGGGCGCGTTTGCCCGCAGGAGCGGCAGTGCATGAAGGGATGCACGGTCGGAAAAATCGCAAGGGATCCTGCCAAGGCCGTGGCCATCGGCCGCCTTGAACGCTATGTCGCCGACCTTGAGCGCGAACGCGGCGAGGAGTCGGTTCCAGCCGTCGCGCCGCCCACAGGAAAGCGCGTCGCGGTTGTCGGCTCCGGCCCGGCGTCGCTCGCGTTCGCGGCCGATGTGAGACGCGCCGGACATGAAGTCGTCGTCTTCGAGGCTCTGCACAAGTGCGGCGGCGTCCTGTCCTACGGCATTCCGGAGTTCAGGCTTCCCAAGGCGATTGTGGAGCATGAAGTCGAATCGCTCCGCCGAATGGGAGTGGAAATCCGGACCGATTTTGTGGTGGGACGCTCGCGCAGTCTTTCAGATCTGCTTTCCGAAGACGGGTTCGACGCCGCCTTTGTCGGATCCGGCGCAGGGCTGCCGCGATTCGCCGGAATACCGGGCGAAAACCTCGTCGGCGTGTTCTCGGCCAACGAATACCTGACACGCTCGAATCTGATGAAGGCCTACGCCGAGGGCCGCGCAGACACCCCGTTCTACCATGCCCGCCGCGTCGCGGTGCTTGGGGGCGGGAATGTCGCAATGGACGCCGCCCGCACGGCGCTGCGGCTCGGCGCCGAGGCCGTCCATCTTGTCTATCGCCGCACGGAGGCCGAAATGCCGGCGCGGGCCGAAGAGGTGGCCCATGCGAAGGAGGAGGGCGTCGTCTTCCGCACGCTTTCGGCGCCTACGCGCGTCGTGGGCGACGAAAACGACGTTGTGACCGGCCTTGAAACTGTCCGCTGCGAACTCGGAGAGCCTGACGCGTCTGGCCGCCGAAGCCCCGTCCCCGTTCCTGGAAGCGAGGAAGTTCTGCCCGTCGATTGCGTGATCGTGGCGATAGGGAACTCCTCCAATCCACTGGTGCCGCTTACGACCCCGGAGATCAGGACGGACTCCAAGGGCCGCATTGTCGTGGACGCGAACCACGAAACGACGATGCGCAACGTGTTCGCCGGAGGAGACATCGTGCTTGGCGCGGCCACGGTCATCCTCGCGATGGGCGAAGGGCGCGCGGCGGCGCGGGCGTGCAATGCCCGGCTCGCCGGGGCTCTTTGAAAGACGTCCCTCTCACGGCCATGTCCGAACTCTTGCGGCAAATCGCCACTCCAGCCGACATCAGGGCGCTTCCAGCCGAACGTCTTGGAGATCTGGCGCGCGAGATACGCGAGGAGATCGTAGCCACCGCTGCCGATCACGGCGGGCACCTTTCCTCCAATCTCGGAGTTGTCGAACTGACAATCGCCCTGCTCCGCGTCTTCGATCCCTCGCGCGACAGAATTCTCCTTGACGTTTCGCACCAGTGCTACGCCTGGAAGCTTCTGACCGGTCGCGCGGGTTCGTTCCGCTCCATCCGTCGCACCGACGGTCCGTCGGGGTTCCTGAAGCGTTCGGAATCTCCCTTCGACGCCTTTGGCGCGGGTCACGCCGGAACTGCTGTCTCCGCCGCGCTTGGATTTGCGGCCGCGCGCGATTCGCGTGGCGGCGACGAGGCGGTTGTGGCGGTCGTCGGTGACGCGTCGATCGTAAACGGCGTGTCCCTGGAGGCGCTGAACAACGTCCACGAGACGACGGAGCGCCTTCTAGTGGTGCTGAACGACAACGAGATGTCCATCGGCCGTCCTGTCGGCGCCTTCTCGCGCGCCTTCGCGCGGCTGCTCGCCTCTCCCGGATACAACCGCTGGAAGAGCCGCATCGAGTCGTATGCCCTGCGCCGCCTGCGCATGGCTCCGCTTCGCGGCGCGTATCACGCGCTGGAAAGTCGCGTGAAGAGTCTTTTCATGCGCCGCGCCAACACCCCTTTCGAGCAGCTTGGCATGCGCTACGTCGGGCCGCTCGACGGACACGACATTCCTCTTTTGGAGGAGGCGTTCCGCGCGCTCAGGGATTCGCGCGTGCCGACAGTGCTTCACGTCCACACAAAAAAGGGGCGTGGCTGGGCGCCGGCCGAGGCGGATCCCGAAGCATGGCATTCCGCGCCGCCTTTCAATCCCGAAACAGGAGCGCGCAGCGCCCCTGCGTCCGGAACTGTCGCCTGGAGCGACGCCTTTGGCGACGCGCTGTGTCGCCTCGCCGCCGAGAATCCCGCAGTCTGCGCCACCACCGCCGGCATGACCGCGGGGACTGGTCTCGCGCGCTTTGCCCGCGAGTTTCCGTCACGCTTTCGAGATGTCGGAATCTGCGAGGAGCACCAGATCACTTTCGCGGCCGGTCTAGCGGCGGGAGGGATGCGGCCTGTTGTCGCCGTGTATTCCACTTTCTTCCAACGCGCGGTGGACGCCGCAATCCACGACGTGGCGCTGCAGGGGCTGCCTGTAGTCCTCGCGCTGGACAGGGCCGGCGTCGTTCCTGGCGACGGCCCAACGCACCACGGTATTTTTGACATGGCGATGCTGCGCCCCGTCCCGGGCATTGTTCTTGCCCAGCCGCGCACCCCGGCTGATCTGGATGCCATGCTGGACATTGCAATCGCGCACGACGGGCCATTCGTGATCCGCTACCCGCGCGGCTCCGCTCCGGACGACCGCGCCGCCAGGGCCGCGCCGCCGATTCAACTCTGGCGCGCCGCAGTGCTTTCAGTCACCGGATCGGGGCGGCCGTCTGTGTCCATCTGGACGCTCGGGCCGCAGGACGACTGGGCTGACGCCGTTCAGAAAAGGCTCGCCGAGCGCGGCGTCGGAACTGTGCGCACGGACGCCCGCTTCGTGCGCCCGCTCGACACCGAGTTGCTGCGCCGTCAGGCGGAAGAGCAGGACATTGGTCTTTTCGTCTCGTTCGAGGACGCTTCGGTCAGCGGCGGTCTCGGTTCGGCCATGCGAGAGGCGCTCGACGCCCTGCCCCGCCACCCTCGCCTCGTATCGTTCGGCTGGCCGGACGACGAATTCGTGCCCCACGCATCCTCGACGGCGGATCTCATGAAGCGTTTCCGAATCGATCCCGACAGCGCCGCGGAGGCGATTCTTGCCGAACTGCGCGCGAAATAGCGCGACCCCGGCACTCGAAAATCCGCAAACAAAAACGATTTAACGATCAAACGAAAAACGATCAAACGAAAATGAATCCCCCAGCAACAGTCCTCCAGCAGCAAATCGACGCCGCGGTCAAAAAGGCGGCGCTTCCACTCCAGCGCATGATCGTCCTCGGCGCAATGGCCGGCGCGTTCATCGCCCTCGGCGCCGCTACCAGCAGCACCGCGGCCCACTCGCTCGCCGACATCGGACTCTGCCGCCTCGTTTCCGGGTGCGTCTTTCCGGTTGGCCTGATCCTGGTGGTCCTGCTCGGTGCCGAACTGTTCACGGGAAACAATCTAATGGCCATGGCCGCGGCCGAACGGAAAATAACTCCAAGTGCCCTCGCCAGAAATCTGGCAGTCGTCTGGCTCGCCAATCTGCTCGGTTCGCTGCTCGTTGCTTTTCTCTCCGTGAACAGCGGCGCCATGCAGATGGGCGGCGGAGCGCTTGGCGCATACACAATTAAAGTCGCCGCCGGCAAGGCGTCGCTTTCGCCATGCGCCGCATTCTGCTCCGGCGTCCTATGCAACATCCTGGTCTGCACAGCCATCCTCGCGGCCGCGTCCTCAAAGCACGTCGCGGGCAAGATTCCCGCGGTTTACATCCCGATCTTCGCCTTCGTCGTTGGCGGTTTCGAGCACTGCGTCGCAAACATGTATTACCTTCCGGCGGGATGGCTGGCCGCCCGCAATCCGGACTGGATGGCCCTCGCCGCCGAACGCTGGGGGATCGGCGCCCCGACACTCCTCGGAATTTGTCGCAACCTGATCTGGGCCACGCTCGGAAACATGGCCGGCGGCGTTCTGGCGGTCGCGATGCCGGTCTGGTTCGCGCGTCGCGAACCGCCGCGCCGCCACAAGGCAAAGCTGCCAAAGATCGAATTCGCGCAGGAGCCGCCGCCAGCAGCCGAAGTGGCGAACATCGCTGGCGCGGAGGATGACGAGTGACGCGTCGCGCCGCGCCTCCCGGAGCCGTTCCGGCGGCCGAATCGCCCGCGCGGTCCGCCATTCCGCTCATGGCGTCGCGTGTCGTGGCCGGATTCCCCTCCCCCGCCGAACAATACGTCGAGCGCCCGCTGGACCTCAACGAACTGCTGGTGGCACGTCCTTCCGCCACGTATTTCGTCCGCGCTGAAGGGGACTCCATGACAGGTGCCGGCATCCGATCGGGCGACCTTCTCGTGGTGGATCGGTCGCTTGAACCGGAGGACGGATCGATTGTAATAGCCTGCGTGGACGGCGAATTCACCGTGAAATACCTTCGCCGCGACCGCGCCTCCGGAACCGTTCGGCTGGAGGCTGCCAATCCCGCCTATCGCCCCATTGTTTTCGCCGGCGAAATGGAACTGCGCGTGTTCGGCGTTGTCACCGCCGTCGTCCACCGATTCGCCGGAGCCGCCGAAGGCGCATGATCGCGCTCGTTGACGCCAACAACTTCTACGTTTCCTGCGAGCGCGCGTTCGATCCGCGTCTGGAGGGACGCCCCGTCGCTGTCCTGAGCAACAACGATGGCTGCGTCATTTCGCGATCCGCGGAATGCAAGGCGCTCGGAGTAGAAATGGGAACGCCGTATTTCAAGCTCCGTCAGTCACCTGCCGCCATCGCGGCCGGAATAGTCTTCCGCTCTTCGAACTACGAACTCTACGGCGACATTTCCGCCCGCATTGTCGCCACGCTCGGAACATTCACGCCGGATGTCGAGCAATATTCCATCGACGAGGCGTTCATGCACCTCTCGTCGAGCCTCGGCCCGGACTGGACCAGTCTTGGCCGTCGCATCCGCGGACGCGTCCTGCGCTGGACAGGAGTGCCGTGCGGCGTCGGGTTCGCCGCAACGCGCACTCTCGCGAAAATCGCAAACCACGCCGCGAAAAAGATGCCTGACGGTGTGTTCGCGATGCCGGAGAACGCGGAGGCGCGCGACGCATTCCTTGCGGACCTGCCTATCAATGAAGTCTGGGGCGTGGGGCGGCGTCTGGCCCCGCGCCTTTTTCGCGCCGGCGTGCGCACCGCGCTCGACTTGGCGCGCCGCCCGCCAGAGTTCTTTCGGCGCAATTCGCTCGCCGTCACGCTTGAGCGCACCGCTGCGGAGCTGCGGGGCGTCCCCGCTCTGGACGCGGACCCGATTGACCGGGAAAATCCGAAATCCATCGGCGTTTCGCGAATGTTCGGCTCGCCGGTATCCGACCGCGCCTCGATCCACGAAGCAGTTGCGGCATACGCCGCGGCCGGAGCGGAAAAGCTGCGCAAAAGCAAATCCGTGGCGGCGTGCGCAACCGTGTTTCTGCAGCAGTGCGCCCCCGCCGGCACCGGAGGATGGAACGACCAGAACTGGTGGACGCCATTTGAAAGCGCCGCAGTCGCATTTCAGCGTCCGACCGCCGCAACGCCGGAAATACTCGCCGCAATTGGACCGGCAGTCTCGCGGCTCTTCGTCGAAGGACGGCGCTACCGCCGCGCCGGTGTTCTCTTCTGCGGCATCGAACCTGAGTCTGGCGCGGCGGATCTTTTCACGGGAGACCCGTCCAACTCCAGAGCGGCCAGAATATCCGCCGCCATGGACGCCGTAAACGCGCGCTTCGGGCGCGGCGCGGTGTTCCCCGCCTCGTCCGGCACCGAGCGCAAGTGGCAGATGAAGCGTGAACTTCTATCCCCCTGCCCCACCACGCGCTGGAGCGAAATCTTGGTGGCGAAGGCGTAAATCCCCGACAATGCCAAACTGCGCCGGAAGTTTTTTCCATTGACAAACAAATGCCGTGGAGGATGAGCTTCCACCTCATAGGTTGACCTTCAAAGAGCCTCCGGCAGTAAACCAATGGCAAAGGCCTTTCCGGAACACTGCAAGGCGCCAGCAGCGTCATCAGACTCCTCGCAGCGCTGCTACATGAAGTCGCCAGCACTACATTCCAATCACTGTCAACCAACCTTTCAACTTTTCAACCTTTCAACTTTTCAACTTTGCAGCGCAGTGCTTTGCCGGGGGGCCGGCCTTGAACCGCGCCGGTCCTTGCGGTAGAATCGGAGCCATGCAAGACACCCCACGGGACATTCCGGCCAAACTCCTGCCCCTGCCGGTCGGCAACAGCGACTGGGCGCACATCGCCGCGCACGACTGGCACGCGGACAAGACGCAGCTCATTTCCGGCCTTCTCGACCGCGACGCGACGGTCGCTCTCTTCACGCGGCCGCGGCGCTTCGGAAAAACGTTCGCGCTGGAGATGCTCCACACCTTTTTCGAGAAGACCGAGAAGTCCAACGCCCACCTCTTCGAGGGCACGAAGGTCTGGGCCGACCCCGCGCATCGCGCCGAGCAGGGCCGGTATCCGGTGATCCACATTACCTTCAAGGACGCGAAGGGGGCGGACTGGACCGCGACCAAAACGTTTCTGGCAACGGCAATCGCCGACGAGTTCCGCCGCCACCGCAAGGTTTTCGAGTCGGACAAGATCGATCCGGCGCTTGCCAGGAAGGCAACGGCCCTTGCCGACGAAACGGCGACGGACGAACTTCTCGTGAATTCCCTCGGCGTTCTGGCAAACGTCCTCCATTCCCATTGCGGGGAAAAGCCCGTCATCCTGATCGACGAGTACGACTCGCCCATCAACTACGCCGCGACGCATGGCTTCGGCGAAGAGGCGCTGCAGTTCTTCCGCAACTTCCTCTCCGGCGCGCTGAAGGACGGCAGGCACTGCCGCCTCGGCGTCATCACGGGCATCCTCCGGGTGGCGAAGGAGGGCGTCCTGTCGGGGCTCAACAACCCGGAGGTCTGGTCGGTGTTCGACGACGAATACGCCGACTGCTTCGGTCTCACCGAGGAGGAGGTCGGCGTTCTTCTTTCCACGTACGGACATCCCGAAAAACTGGACGAGGCGAAAGCCTGGTATGACGGCTACCGGTTCGGCTCCTCGGAAATCTACAACCCGTGGTCCGTCATCAACTACGTCAGGCGCGGCTTCAAGCCCGCCGCGTATTGGGCGAACACCAGCAGCAACGACCTCGTGGCGGACATCACGACCCGTTTCCCGGCGGACGTCCGCAGCGCCCTTCCCGACCTGTTCGAAAAAGGCCGTCGGCTCGTTCCGTGCGCCACGGAGCTGGGGAGATACGGCACCATCCAGGACAACCCGCAAATCCTCTGGTCCCTCCTCGTCCACACGGGATACCTGAAGGTGCTGGAAGGCCCGAACAGCCTGAAAATGGCGACGCTGGCCATACCGAACCGCGAAGTCCGGGAGGTGTTCCAGGATGACATCCTGGCCCCCCTTGCGCACGCGCCATCGGTTCGCGGGGACCTGCAAAACATTCTTGGGGCCCTGACGAGCGGCGACGCGGAGTCGTTCCGCAGGTCCCTCGAGTCGTTCCTCGTCTCGTCGGCGAGCTACTTCGACACGGCGCACGAGGACTTCTTCCACGGCCTTGTCCTGGGCCTCCTTGCCTTCGGCGTTGACTACTACGAGATCACGTCCAACCGCGAAATGGGCGACGGCCGCCCCGACATCGCGATGAAGCCGCGCCCGGGCGTCCCCCTGCCCGGCGTGATCCTCGAATTCAAGGCGCCGAAGATTCCGGCCCGCGCGTCGCGGAAGCGGATCGACGCGCTTCTTGCCGCCGCCGCCCGCGAGGCCCTCGGCCAGATCGAGGAGAAGCGCTACGCCGAAGAGATGGAGCGCGAACTCGCGGAGCGGGACCTTTCGACCGTTCAACCGTTCAACCTTTCAACCGCGCAGGACGTGCCCCCGCGCGTCCTGCGCTACGGCGTCGGCTTCCTTGGAAAGCACGTCGCGCTGGCGAAATAGGGGTTGCAATGGGCAAGGCAGCCGCGATGGAAGGCAATCGCGCCAAGAAGGTCGCCATCCTGTTTTCGCTGAAACGGAAGGCGGAGCGCTCGACGTTTCTCGGGATTCTCGACCACGTCGGAAAAAGCGGTCCGTGGTTCTGCCTTTTCGACGAGCGCTGGAGCGGCGAGCGAATGGCCGATTTCCCCAAAACGGGGGTCGACGGCATCATCGTCTCCCGGACCGGGTTCGACGACGCGCGCGAGATCGCGGCGCTGCGCGTCCCGGTGGTTTTCGTGGAACCGGGGCCGGAACGGGAGGATCCGGACTATCCTCTCCGGGGCATTCCCTACGTGCGGCGGGACAGCCGCGCGATCGGCGCAATGGCGGCGCGCTATTTCGTTTCGCGGGGATACCGCTCGTTCGCGTTCGTCGATCTGCCCAGCGTCGAATGCTGGAGTCGCGAGCGGCGCCTCGGTTTCGGCGACGCGCTCGCGGAGCGGGGGTTCGACTTCGCGGTGTTCGATTCCTCCACCGCCGGAGAAAAGCGAGACTGGCCGACGGAACGGGAGCGCATGGTCCGCTTCCTCAGGGAACTTCCACGGGAAACGGCGGTTTTCGCCCCGGCGGACCATCGGGCCCGCAACGTGCTGGAGGCGTGTCTTTTCGCCGGTCTTCGGGTTCCGGACGAAATCGCCGTTCTGGGCGTCGACGACGACCCTCTGATTTGCGACTCCACCGTGCCGTCCCTTTCAAGCATCCATACCGGCGGCTTTCGCCGCGGCCAGATTGCTGCGGCGATGCTCGACGACCTCATGTCCGGTCGCCAGCCCCGCGAGTGTGCCATTTCCCAGCCACCCATCGGCATTGTCACGCGCGACAGCACAGGCTACGCCGCCACGAGCGATGCCGCCATTTCGCGGGCGGTCGCCTTCGTCCGGCGCAACGCCGGGGACGGGAACCTCGACGTCGCCGCCGTCGTGCGCGCGAGCGGATGTTCCCGGCGGACGCTGGAAGGACGGTTCCGCGCCAAGCTGGGCTTTTCGGTCCGCGACGCGATCATCCGCGAACGCATTGAGCGCGTCAAGGCGCTGCTTGCGGCCGGCAGCCTCTCGATCGGCGAAATCACGGAGCGGACGAACTTCGTGCTCGAAAGCCATCTGGCCAAGCTCTTCAAGCAGGTGACGGGCGTCACCATGACCGAATGGCGCCGCGAAAACCGCGACACGCTCTAGCCCGCCCCACGCCCTTGCCCGCCGCCCCCCGCCTGCGCAAACGGATAAATCCCGCTTGCTCAAACTGGTGTAGCGCGGGCAGAAGCGCCGTGCCAGAATTGACGGCGAAAGGACGCAATTGGGCCATGCCGGAACCTCTTGGACAGCGCAGACGCAGGTTGGGGCGCGAATCGGCCGCCGATTTCACGGCGGCGGCGTTCGCGCTTTTCCTCGCTTTGTCCGCCGCGTCCGCGCGCGGCGGCGAAATTTGGCGGCTGGGGAAGGCCGACGGCTCGCCGTCCGGGTTCCTCCCTTACCGGGCCTGGGAATACGGGAGCGCTCCTGATGTCGCGAACAGCCCCGAGATGGACGCCATGTCCCATACGTGGCGCTTTGCCGTCCCCTCCGTGGCGACGACGCCCCCGTCGTCGCGAATCCCGTCCTCGATTTGCTCCGTCTTCGAGAGCGTCTTCATGCGCGACGAGGAGGTCGTGACGGGTCTCGAACTTTCCTGGGACGAATCCGCGCCCGGTTTCCGCATCCTCCGCGTCGACTGCTGCAACGCCGGCCACATGCCGGAAAACGGCCCCGGCGGGGTCGAAATCTCCCTCCCCGACGGCCGCCGCCGCCTCTACGACATCCCCTCGCGCGGCGCGGACGGCTCGCCGCCGCGCTTTTCCTACGACTTCGCGATGCCCGTCGCCCCCGGACGCAACGCCGCGACGATCCGCGTCGTCTCCCCGGGCAAGCACGAGTCCGTGACCTTTGACTCGATCGCGCTTGTCGAATCCGATGTCGTGCCGGAGTTCCAGCCGCTTCTGGAAATCGCGTCCTCCGATCCCGACGGCGTTTTCCATCCCGGCGGCGACGCCCGCCTTGCGCTGCACCTCTCCAACGCCGATGCGGGGCTCGTCCGCTACGAGGTGCGCGACATCGCGTCGAATGTCGTCTTCCGGGGCGAGGCGGAAATCGCGGGCGGGCATGGCGAAGTCGCGCTCCCCGCGGATCGTCTCGGCTGGTTCGGCGTCTCCGCCGCCTTCCGCGACGACGAGGCGTCGTCGCCACGCCCGTGCGCCGCCGCCGCAACCTCCTACTGCGTTCTGGAGCCGCCGGAGGAGGGCTTCATCGACTCGTCGCGCTTCGGCTGCCACGCCGTGGGCGGCGACGGCTATTTCCTGCGCGACACCGCGCTCCGCCGCGAAAGGACGGAGCGCGCCCTGCGCCGCGCCCGCCTCGCCGGCGCGAAATGGGCGCGCCTGCACTACCTGAGCTGGGCGCTCCGCGAACCGGAGCGCGGCCGAGACGTCTGGGACGGACTCGACGAACGGCTCGACCTGGCCGCCCAAAACGGCCTCCGCGTCCTCGTGAACGTCGTCGGCGTCCCGCGCTGGGCCTCGCCTTCGGCGGACGGAAAACTCACCGTCACCGGGGAGCCGCGCTGGAAAATGGCCGCCCCGTCGGACCTCGCCGTCTGGTCGAACTTCGTGAGCCGCCTCGTCTCCCGCTGCGGGGGGCGGGTCTCCGACTGGGAAATCGGAAACGAACCCGGCTACACAAGCGCATTCTGGACCACGGGCAGCCCCGCCGACTTCGCCGCCTACCTCAAGACCGCCTACATCGCCGCCCACGCCGCCGATCCCGCGTGCCGCGTCTATCCCGGCGCCCCGCTTGACGCGCATTTCCTCGAAGAAACCGTCGCGGCGGCCGGGGGCGTCGCCGACTTCGACACGCTGAGCGTCCACTACCTCGGCAACGCGAAGCGCTTCTCCTCCAAGGCGGCGGGCTGGCGCGCCCTGCGCGACGCCATCGCCCCCGGCCTCGCCATCGTGAATTCCGAGGACATGGACTGGCATTCGGAGCGCGGGAGCGGCCCGCTTGCCGTCGCTTCCGCAATGGTGAAGCTCCATGTCCGCGACGCGGCGGCCGGCGTCTCCCGCACCTTCGCCTTCCAGCCCTTCATCCAGGGCAGCCCCTACTCCTTCCACGACGTGCGCGGCGCGCCGCTCCCGGCTTTTGCCGCCTACCGCGCCATGACGCACCGCCTCGAAGGCGCCGCCTACGTCGGCGATCTCTCGACCCGCGAATGCGAGGCATACGTCTTCGACCGCGCCGGGACGCCCGTCACGGTCTTCTGGAACGCGCTTTCCGTCCCGGCCGCATTCCGCGCGACGCTCGGCGGCTGGTCCTTCACGGCCGTTGACTTCATGGACAACGAGTCGCCCGCCGCCCCCGGCGCGGACGGTCTTCTCGCCCTCCCCGCCACGCCGCGCCCGCGCTATGTCGAGGGCGGCGACTGGGACGCCATCCGCGCCGCCCTTGCGCAAAGCGCCGCCGCACGGGCGGAGGCCGCCACGACGCATCCGCTCGGCGAAAACCTCGTCCCGCTCGGACGCCGCGCCTTCACCGCGAGCGGCCGCCGCTTCGAGACCGTCGTCCAGTCGGTCCCCGTCCGCTATGGCGACACCTATCTCTTCGCCGCCGCGATTCGAGGCGCCGGCACCCTCGACGGCATCGTCGCCGTCCATGGCGCAGACGGCGGAGAACTCTGGCCGCGAAAGCAGGGGCTCAACTGCCTCCGCGACCGCCGCGCCGGGCCAGAGTGGAAAACCGTCGCGGACACCTTCACCATTGCGGACGAAAAGGCCGCGACGCTCCGCCTCGCCCTCGTTGCCGACTTCCGCGAGGAGGCCGCCGGCGCGCCGATTGAAGTCCGGGACATCACCGTGGCGCAAATTTCGGAAACCCATTCCGCCTCCAAGGCGCTTCATCGGGGCGCGTTCGGAACGGACGCCTTCGGACCGCCGATCGCCATTCCCGGAGCGACGGCGAGATTGGCATTAGGCGGACGTTTCGTGGAAACGTCCCTGCCAGAGCACACGCAAAGTGGTAGGGACGCGCCCACGGCGCGTCCGCAGCCTTTCCTGCGCCTCCGCTTCGAGGTCGAGGACGACGACTTCGACCCGCCAGATGGCCCGGAGAACTGCTGGCTCAACGATTCGATCCAGTTCGCCATCGACCCGCGCGACGACGGCGCGGACTTCACCTCCTTCCGCCTCCTGCGCACGGCGGACGGGCGCGACATCCTCTACAAGGACCGCAACTACACGACCCCCGAACTGCCCGACGACATCACGCGCCGGGGTGTTGTCCAGGACGCGGAGATCGCGTTCCGGCGCACGCCGTATGGCTACTTCTTCGACCTTTCCATACCGGTTCGCGAGCTCTATCCGCTCAAGGCGGACGCGCAACGCTTCGGCTTCAACTTCCTCGTCAACGACTCGGATGGCGGCCCCCGCGAGTGGCGGGAGTGGACGGAGGGCATCGGCGGCACCAAGACCGCCGCGCCCTTTGGCCATCTGGATCGCGAAACGGCACAAACAACAAAAAACAACTCCAAAGGAGCAACGAAATGAAGAATACACGCATGCAAAACGCCGCGGCCATCGTCGCCGCCGCCGTCGCGACCTTCTCCGCCTGGCAGGCCAAGGCCGACAACCTGACCGTCGAAACGTACACCACGATAAACAGCACCGTCACGTACGACTACGTTTACGTGAGCAACACCACGTTGCGGATCGCCAACGGCGGGAAACTTAAGTACAACAACGAACTCGTCTTGCCAAGCGCCGCCAATACGGAATCCACGCTGTACTTTACCGGCACCGGAAACATCAACAACGACGATTATTCCAGCGCGCCGATCGTCATCGGCAGATTCGCCAACAGCAAGGGGCGAATCAACACGAACATCGGTGCCAACGACTACAACATCATGAACGTGACCATTGGCGGCAACGCCAAAAAGGACTCCAGCGGCTATATCGACTTCCTGCGCATCGGCAACGGTCCGATGAGCGGCGGACATCCCGGCAGAATCTATGTCAACCGGTGGATGAACTACGCCGGCGACGTGGCGCGCGTCCGCTTTGACGGGGAGAACGGCGCCTACTCGACCATCGCGACAAAGCCGTCGAAGTCCACGTTGCCTCTGCTTTGGGCGGACGCCAAAGCGACGTATGCGTTCGAAGGCGTCAATGGGGCGAACATCATATTTGGCAGCGGCTCGTGGTGGGACAGCCCGACAAGCAAGAACTTCCTCACCGGCAGCGGCAAAGTCAGGATGCAGGGCGACTGCGACGTGATTTTCCACAACCACAACGCAAACGGCGCAAACTATGGATTCGAGTTCCGTGTTTCGACGAACCAACTTATTTGGGCACACACGGGGGCGACGATTGTCTCCAACAACTTCACGATAAAGACAACGGCTGATTATGCCCTCCCGAACGGTCCGCAGACGGGGCGCATCGAGTTGAAGGGGCTGAGCAACGGCGCGTTGCCGGTCATCGACCTCTGCGGGACGACGCAGATCGCCAACGGCATCTATGACGCCACGCCTGGATCGAAAGGGGCAATCACCAACTCGTCCGAGACGGCAGCGACTCTGGTGCTTGGCGCGCACGACCAGAACTGCGACCTCAAGATCGGCCGGGTCTTTCCCGGCGTCACGATCAAAAAGACGGGAAGCGGTGTCTTGACCGTCGTCGCGAGCAGCCTCCCGGCCGTGAACACGACCGGCGGCTCGTTCATGATCTCAGGCAGCAACCTCTCCTGCGGTTCCCTGACGCAGGACGGCGGCGCGGTCGGCGTCGTGTCCGGCGCGACGTTCGACCTTTCCGGCGCGGCTGCCGGAAGCGACGTCCTTTCGCATATCGCGGTGACGGACGGCGCTGGCGGCGGCACCTTCCGCGGCGCGACGCTGGCCGCCTCCGGCGTCATCGACCTTTCCACGGCGACTCCGACGGCGGAGGGATTCGGCGAAGACACGCTCGCGGTGTCGTTCGCCAACTGCGCCAATCCCGAAAACATCCAGAACTGGACCGTGCGCGTCAACGGCGCAGGCGGCAACAGCCTTGGCGCCAAAATCTCCGGCGGCAATCTCCGCATCGGCAAGACCGCAACCGTCATCATGATGCGGTAGGGGCATTGAAATCAGTCCGGGAAATAAAATGAGCGACAGCACCCAGAGCGTCTCGACGAAGATCGAGGGGAAGAAGGCCTCGTTCAAGGGCAGGAAACTCCGCATCGCCGTTGTCGGCTGCGGGGGAATCGCCAACTACCACATGGAGACGTATCGCAAAATCGAGAACGCCGAAGTCGTCGCAGGGTGCGACATCGTGCGCGACCGACTCGACCGGATGCGCGACAAGTGGGGCGTCCCCGAAAACGCGCTCTTCATCGACGGTTCGCAGAAGCCTTGGCGCGCGATGCTCGCGGCCATGAAGGGGAAGATCGACGCGGTCGATGTCTGCACCCCGAACGGCGTCCACGCCCCTGCGGTGATAGACGCCTGCAACGCCGGCCTCCACGCGATGACCGAAAAGCCCATGGCGATGACGGTCAAGGAATGCAAGGACATGGTCGCCGCCGCGAAGCGGAACGGCGTGAAACTCGCCGTGGGCTTCCAGCGCCGCTATCAGGACAACACGCAGAATCTGGCGCGGATGCGGGCCGAGGGCTTCTTCGGCGACGTGATGCTCGTCCGGGTGCGCGCTTGCCGCCGCCGCGGCATCCCCAATTGGGGCGTATTCGGGCAGAAGGACAAGCAGGGCGGCGGCCCCCTTATCGACATCGGCGTCCACATCATCGAAAGCGCGATGGCGTTTCTCGGAAACCCGACCCCGGTTTACGCCTCCGCCGGGACATGGACGTTCATCGGCGACAAGCCGTCGGAAACGATGTCGATGTGGCCGGGCTGGGATCACAAGACATACACGGTGGAAGACTTCGCGTGCGGGCAGATCCGCTTCGACAACGGGACGATCATGCAGGTCGAGTCCTCCTTCGCAGACCACCAGCAGGAGCACGATGTCCAGGACTGGTGGGCATACGGCACGAAAGCCGGCTGCCAGTGGAGCACAAGCGAAATCTGGACGGACCAGCAGAGGATGATGGTGAACATGGCGCCCGTGTTCATGCCGGAATGCGACTGGGACGTCGTCTTTGAGCGCAAGCTCCGTAATTGGATCGACGGATGCCTCAACGGGACTCCGCTCGGCGCTTCCGGAGAAATCGGCCTCAACGTTCAGAAGGTTCTTTGCGGCCTTTACGATTCGGCGAAGGTCGGCCACGAGATTCGGATCAGGTAGAACGGAGCTGCCGGATGGATTCTACAGGAAAGATTGCACGGCATTACGATGTCGTGGTCGCCGGGGGCGGAATGGCCGGGAGCGCGGCGGCGATCGCCGCCGCGCGCGGAGGGGCGTCGGTGCTTCTGGTGGAAGCGTCGGGCGCGCTCGGCGGTTCCGCCACGAACTGCCTCGTCAATCCGTTCATGTCTTGGAAGGCCACCATTGAGGAAAACGGGGAGAAGCGGCAACTCCCGCTGAGCCGCGGACTCTTCGCCGAAATCCACGGGGCGTTGAACGAGGACGGACTCTACGGAGAAGCAAGGGAGTGGTCGATTTTCAACGAGGAGACACTCAAGCTCGTCCTCGACCGCAAGACGGCCGCCGCCGGCGTTGATGTCCTTTTCCACGCCACGCTTTGCGGCGCAGCGACGGCTGGCCGGAACGTGAAGTCGGCATCCGTCGCGACCGTCGGCGGGGTGCTTCGGTTCGAGGCGGAGTCGTTCGTCGATGCGACGGGCGACGCCACGCTCTCGGCGCTGGCCGGGGTGCCGTTCCGCAAGGGGCGCGAGAGCGATTCGCTCTGCCAGCCGATGACACTTTGCTTCCGAATGTGCAACGTCGATGTCGAAGCCGCGCAGCGCATGGAACCGGAAATCCGCGTCGCCTACAAGGCAGCGGTGGCCGAGGGCCGGATTTCCTGCCCGAACGACAGCGTCCAGTTCTTCCCGATGCGCGTTCCGGGCGTCCTCCACTTCAACATGACGCGCGTCGTGAAGCACGACCCGACGGACGCCTTCGCGGTCTCCGACGCGGAGCGGGTGGCGCGAGAGCAGGTGCTGGAGATCGTCCGCTTCATGAAGGGGAATTTCGCCCCCTTCAAAAACGCATCGCTGATGATGACGGCGGCATCCATCGGCGTCCGCGAAAGCCGCCGGATCGAAGCCCGCCATCTTCTCACCGAAACGGAACTTATGGCCGGGACGCATTTCCCGGACGCCATCGCGGCCGGGAACTACCAGATCGACATCCATTCGCCAGATGGGACAGGGGCGGAAATCCGAGAGCTTCCCCCCGGCGCCTGGTACACGATTCCGTATCGGAGCCTGTTGCCGGAATCGCTTGATAATCTTGTCGTCGCCGGGCGCTGCATCGGCGCGACGCACGCCGCGCAAGCTGCCATTCGCATCATGCCGACCTGCATCTGCATGGGGGAGGCTGCCGGCACCGCCGCCGCGCTCGCCAAGGAACTCGGCACCGTCCCCGCCAATCTCGACGCGGACGCGCTTCGGAACCGCCTTCGCGAAAACGGGGCGTTTTTCTGATGGAATCCGGAGTCATGGACCATCCGCAAAGCATCGTTTTCCTCGGCGATTCGATTACCCATCAGGGGCGCTACCTGCGCTATCTCGCCGAATACTTCGCCGAAGACGCGCCGGAGACTGGCGTCCGCCTCTGGAACGCCGGTGTCGGCGGCGACCGCACCGACTTGTGCATCGTCCGCCTTGCGCGCGATGTCGATGCGCACAAGCCCGACGACATCATGATCCTTCTTGGCATGAACGACTGCATGGACGAGAAGGCTTCCGCCGCGTTCGAGGAACACTTCACCGCGCTTGCCGCGCGGCTCCGCGCCGCCAATCCAGGCGCGCGGTTCATCTGGGCGACCCCGACGCCCTACGACAGCGAAGTCGCGGCTTCCGCCGGCGACGGCCCGCACCCGGAACGCGCCGCTGCGCTGCGGCGCTACGCCGCGTTCATCCGGGAGTGGCACGAGCGCGAGGGCGGGATGCTTGTCGATTTCCATGCGCCGATGGTTGCCTTCAACCGCGACGCGCAGAAGACCAATCCGTCCTTCTCGCTTTGCGGCCCGGACCGCGTCCATCCGCAGGAACTGGGCGGCTACTTCATGGCCCGCGTCTTCCTCCGCGACGCCGGGTTCCTGCCGTGGCGCGAGCCGGAATCCGTCGCCGTGCTGGAAGCGGAAATGGCGAAGTGGCGCGGCCGTCACGACACGCCCGCCTGCCGCGAGGCCGCCCGACGGGCCGAAGCCGAGGCCGAGGGGCGAAGCCTGCACATGATCCGCTGGCAGCTTGAAGTGCTCCAGCATCGTGACGCCGACGATTTCGTGGCGCTTGAAGCACTCGAAAGGTCTTTTGAAGGCCGTCACGGCGAATTCGAGGACCGCGTCCGTCGCTATCTCCGCGAATGGCCCCGACCAGGAGAATGTCATGGAAAGTGCTGATCCAAGGGTTTTCGGCGCGATCGCCGACGGGGCGACGCTTGACACGGCGGCGCTTCAGCGCGCCATCGACGCCGCGCCGCGCGGCGTCGCGGTGCGCCTAAGCGGCGGGACGTTCCGGTCCGGGACGCTCGAACTGCATTCCGGCTCCATCCTCGAAATCGCGCCCGACGCCGTGCTGGAGGGGTCGCCGGACATCGCCGACTACTGTGACTGCGGCTTTCACCACCGCGAGATGGGCGAGACGCTTTCTCTCATTTTCGCCCTCGGCGCCGAGGACGCGGAAATCCGTGGAGGCGGGACGATCCGGTTCAACGGCTCGGCCTTCATGGACTGGAATGCGCCGCCGCGCTTCCGCAACGGCGCGGTCCTTGCCGATCCGTCGCCGGAACTCGTCGCCGAGACGATTTGCCCCGTGAGGAAACGCCCGTCGCAACCCGTCTTCTTCGACTCATGCCGTCATGTCCGAATCCACGACGTCAAGGCGGTCGATTCTCCGTGCTGGACCTTTACCTTCTCGGATTGCGAGGACGTTGAGGTCGAGCGCGTGTCCATTGACAACAACCTGCGCATTCCCAACAGCGACGGCGTCCATTTCTCCGCCTCGCGCCGGATTCGCGTCCGGGACTGCGACTTTTCGTGCGGCGACGACTGTTTCGCGGCGACGTGCATCACGCATCCCGACGGCGAATGCCGCGACATCCTCGTCGAGCGGTGCCGGATGCGTTCGCGCTCGGCGGCGATCCGCGTGGGCCATAACGCAAGCCATGTCCTTTTCCGAGACATCGAGATTGCCGACACCAACCGGGGCGTCTGCGTTTACGCGCGAAAAAGCGGTGGCGCCATTTCGGACATCCTGTTCGAGCGGTTGCGGGCCGAGACGCGAATCTTCGCCGGCGACTGGTGGGGAAACGGCGAACCGTTCGTCGTGAGCGGCGCCGGAGCGGCGGGGACCATTGACGGCGTGACCTTCCGCGACTGCTCGTTTGTCTGTGAAAGTCCCGGGCTTGTCATGGGAGAGGGCTGCAACGTGCGCGGAGTCGCGCTGGAGCGCTGCGCCTTGCGCCATGAACTAGGCCCCGCCCCGTCGGCCCTTCGCGAAACAATGGATCTCCGCCCGAACGTCACGCTCGGCGCCGCCCCGTGGGTGGCAGGAACCACCCTGTTCATCCGCGGCGCGGAAGCGTCGGTGCGGGCATTGCCACCGCCAGCTCTCTCCGCGAATGGCCGCATCCCTAGTGGTAAACACGCAGACATACAGACCTGCCGGTGAATTGCAAGAGTAATGGCGCACCCCGGGACGGGTGCGCCATTACATTCTGCAACTTTCCGTCCACGGGAAATTTTCGCCGTCCGTTGCGTTCTGCGGAGAGTTGGCATATCATTTGCCGGAAATGCAACCGGGCGCAACAGCCGTTCGTTCCGCTTCGCGCGCGGTTCCGCGTTTCGGCAAAGCGGACGCGGGGATTGACGGGGGATTTTCCGATGTTTGACGGATTCTGGGCGGTTTTTTCCGCAAACGCACTCAAGTTTTTCTTCCTGTACACGCCGTTCTTCGCCCTTTCGATGTTCCTGTGCCTCACGGAACGCATGGAAGAGCGGGAGCGCAGGAAAATTTCCGGCAAGGTCATGTTGGCGACCTTTTTCGTCTGCCTTGTCCTGCTGTTTTTGGGCCGTGTCATTTTTTCCGTCTTCGGGATCACCCTCGACGCCTTCCGCGTGGGCGTCGGGACGATCCTCCTGCTTTCGGGAATCGGGCTGGCCAAAGGGAAGCAGGTGGAGATGCAGCCGAGCGGCGACGACGACATTGCCATCGTCCCGATGGCGATTCCCGTGATCGTCGGTCCCGCCACGATCGGCGCCATCATGGTTCTCGGCACGGAACTCGCGACCACGATCGCGAAGCTGGCGTGCATCCTCGCCATGGCGACGGCCTGCGCCGCACTTTGGGCGATGCTGTATCTCGCCACCTCGCTCGAACGCCGTTTCGGCCGCCGGATCTTTGCGATCCTCAGCCGGATCACCGGGCTGGTGCTCGCCTCGCTCGCCTCCCAAATGATCCTTTCGGGAATATCCGGATTCCTTTTTTCGGCGTACGCCGCGTCCCAGACATGCTTCTCAACGCGCTGAAATCATGAAAGCGTCGCTCCTGAACGGTTTTTCCATGTCCCTGGTTGCATCTTTGGCGGTGTCCGACCTCTTCGCCAACTCCGAGTTCCCCACCCGCATGGTGGAGAACCGTCCCGGCTACAACTCCTGGCCCATGGTCCAGGCTCTGGACGGAGGGCGCGTCGTATGCGCCTACAGCAGCGGCAAGGGGCACTCAACCGGCGAAGGATCCCGCGGGGCGTTTGCCCGCGTCTCCGACGACGGTGGCGCGTCGTGGGGCGAACCTGTTTGCGTGGCGGATTCCCCGGAATGGGGGGAGTGCGTCGTCGGCAAGGGGTTGGATGCTTCCGGCGCAATGCTCCTCTGGGTTCGCCGGCAGGGAGCCGGAGGCTGGGACACCGGCACTTTCCACGGCCTCTACCGATCTTCCGACGGCCTTGTCTGGGAGAGGGTCGCCTCGCCGTCACTCGACCCCGAGCCCATACAAATCACCGACGTTCTCCGTCTTCCGGGCGGAGTCCTGATGTCTCTTTGGTTCGCGGGAAACTACTGCGACGACGCGCGCAATGCGTGGGGAACGCTCATGAGCCGTGACAACGGCTCCACTTGGGAACAGCACACGGTTGAGCTGGGCATGTCGAAGTCAGAGTGGCCGACAGAACCCTCGGCCGTCGTTCTCCCGGACGGACGCATCCTCGCCGTCACCCGCACTGAAATTTGCCATGCGGGGCAACTCCAACTCCTCTCCAACGACGGAGGGGCGAGCTGGACGAAGCATCGCACCAACATCACGGACGTCAATGCCTCGACGCCCTCCCTTGTCTTCGATCCGGCGACGGGACTCCTCTCCTGCTACTACTACGAGCGCGGTCCCGGACTGCTCAAGCGCCGTGTTGCGAAAGCCGCCGACATCGCCGCCAACCCGATGGCCTGGCCAGTGCCGGAAATCCTTGCGCAAGGCGGCAAGGTGCGTCCGCACGACTCTGGCAACGCCAACGCCACCTCGTCCGGCGGACGCCATTTCGTCGCCTGGTATTCCGGGGATCCGGTCAACGCCGCCGTCCTCGTAACCTCTGCTCCGCCGCCAACTCCATGACGGAGGCGAAGCCTCGCTTTGCACCCCTTGCGGCGATGTGGTAGGATTGAATCCGTCAACGACATGGAATGCGTGAGATGGAAACCGCCGGGCACAAACTGAAAATCTACTGCGAGACCTCCTTCTGGAGCTACCTCGTAGGTGGTCCCACATCGGATGAGAAGGTCGCCCGGTGGCAGGCCCTGACCCGAAAGTGGTGGGAATGCGAGCGCCCATACTGTGATGTGTTTATTTCCAACTATGTCGAACAGGAAGCGCGGTTGGGAAATGCGGCTTTTTCCGAGAAACGCCTTGAAGCGATGTCTGCGGCAGTAAAACTTGACGTAGCACCATCTTCGGTCGTTCCCATTGCCGCAGAATTATTGGCTGCCCATGCACTTCCACCGGACGAGAAGACAGACGCTCTTCACATTGCAACTGCCGCATATCACGGAATGGATGTGCTTCTAACATGGAACTGCCGGCATCTTGCAAACCTTTTCACACTTCCGAAGACAATCGCGGCTATAACGACACTTGGTTTTACGTGCCCGCTAATCATTACTCCCGAACGCTACTTGGAGGATATTCGCCATGGCAACGACTGACGATCCCATTGTCGATGAAGTCCGCAAAGCACGACGGATCATATCGGCATTTTACAATGACAGCATTCAGGCAATTGCCGAAGCTGCCGCACGTGGGTTCGATGATTTTCCAAAAGACGCCCGCGCCAAGGCGTTGGGCATGACCTACGGCGAATACTGTCTCGCGGAGGTCGAAGGCAGACTTCCCCTTTGCGCTTGCGAGAAGCCAGCCGAATACAAGACCGGGAACTGAAGGCGTTCATCCATGCTAGACAAAAACCAACTAGACTTTCTCCGCGCCCTGTGCGAGACGCAGACCCCAAGCGGCCGCGAAATCGAGGGCCAGCGCCTTGTGGCAAAATACATCGAAGGCTTCGCCGACGAAATCCGCCTCGACCCCCTCGGCAACCTCCATGCCGTGAAAAACCCAGGCGCGCCTTTCCGGGTGGTGATCGACGCGCACTGCGACGAAAACGGCCTCCTGGTGCAGTATGTCGATGACCGCGGCTTCCTCTTCTTCTCCCTTGTCGGCGGCGTCAACAGGCAGCTCCTGCCCGGCGAGCGCGTCCTGCTCATGGGGCCGAAGGGCGGGGTCTCCGGCGTCATCGGGCGTAAGCCGCCGCACCTGATGTCGCAAAAGGAGAAGGACTCCGGCGTGGGCGAAATCGACGAACTCTGGATTGACATCGGCGCGAGGGACAAGGCGAAAGCGATGCAATTCGCGCCGCCCGGAACCTTCGGCACGGCAGACGCGCCCTTCCGGCGGCTCTGTGGCACGCGTGCGAGCGCCAGGGCCTTCGACGACCGCTGCGGCGTATTCGTCATCATGGAGGCGCTGCGCCGCCTGAAAGGGCGCCGTCTCGCAGTGGCCGCGCACTTCGTGAGCGCGACCCAGGAGGAGCTGGGGCTGCTCGGCTCCAAGGTCGCGGCGTTCGGCATAGACCCGCATCTCGGACTCACGGTCGATGTCACCTTCGCCACCGACGACCCGCAGGGCAACCCGCGGCGCACCGCAGACATCCGGCTCGGCGGAGGCCCCGTCCTCGCCGCCGGCCCGAACTACGACCCCGCATTTTGCGAAATCGTCCGGCACACTGCCGCCGCGTCGGGGATTCCGCTGCAGACGCATCCGCGCAAGGGCAACGGCAACGACGCCTTCGTCATCCGCCACACGCGGGCGGGGGTGCCGGTTTCGCATCTGGCCATCCCCCTGCGTTACATGCACTCGTCCGTCGAAACGCTAGACCTTGAAGACCTCGACCGCTGCGCCCAGCTCATCGCCGATGTCCTGGCCGCTCTGCCGGAGCAACCCGAAGTCGGCTTCCGCCTGTAGCGCACACATCCCACTTTCGCCCATTGCGGCATTGTGGCATGATTGAGGATTTTTGCGGCTTCGTCCATAAGTGTGGGTGGTTGTGGCGGGAATCCATGCATAGCCGTTTGCGCTTGCGCAATAGAGGTGCCAATCCATCTGCGGACTTTGCGGACGCGGACTTTGCGTGAGATACTATTCAAACGCCACCCACAGTCATGCACAAAGCGCCTTTCTTTTCGCTGGAGGAAAAGGGGGATATGCCTCGGTAGCGCCATGATTTGACTTCTGCGGCGGGTTACCCGTAGATCTCCCACCTTTGCTCAAACGGATAAATCCACAATGCGCAAAACGGTGTAGCGGGACGCATGGGCAAGTGATATCGTCGTTCCCATGAATCTACCATCCGAGCGGCCCCCTATGGCCGAGCTGCCTTTCCTCTACGGCGCGCAATACTACCGCGCGCCGACGCCGGCCCGCGAAAACTGGGACGGCGATCTGGCGAACATGAGGCGCAAGGGGTTCAACGCCGTCAAGTTCTGGGTCCAGTGGCGCTGGAGCGAACGGCGGGAGGGCGAATACTTCTGGGACGACCTCGACGAACTCATGCGCCTGGCGGCCAGGCACGGCCTCCATGTGATTCTCAACCTGATTCTGGACGTGATGCCGGAGTGGGTGGAGCGCGACCATCCCGACGCGATGATGGTCGATGCCGACGGGCGGCGCGTCGGCGCGACCGCCCCCTGTTTCCGCCAGCTTGGCGGCTATCCCGGCCCCTGCTACTCCCACCGGGTGGTGACGGAGAAGCGCCAGCGCTTCGCGCGGGCCGCCTTCGAGCATTTCAGGGACGCGCCCGCGCTTCTCGCATGGGACGTCTGGAACGAACCGGAACGCATGGCGGCGCATCGGACGAACGACGCCATGCCCGCGCTCTGCTTCTGCGGGAGCTGCAAGCGCGCCTTCCGCGAGTGGCTCTCCAGGCGGTACGGCTCCATCGGGCGGCTGAACGCCGTCTGGGGCCGCTGCTACACGTCCTTCGACGCCGTGGAGGCGCCCGTCCAGGCCAGCTGCGTCTCCGACTTCATCGACTGGCGCGCCTTCCAGCGCGACGTGCTGCACCGGGACGCCGCGTGGCGGCTGGACCTGCTGCGCGAGGTCGATCCCGGAAGGCATCCGCACCTGCACGTGGTGACGGCCACCGGCGCCTTCTCCCCGGCCGTCGCGGTGGACGACTTCACGCTCGCTCGGTCATGCGAAATCTTCGGATCGACCATGACGGGCGGCCCCTACGCCTGCGCCGCCGGCCTCTCCGCCGCGCAGGGCCGCTTCTACTACAACGCCGAATGGCACCTCAACTTCGGCTCCATCGGAAGCTTCCAGCGCATCGTCGGGCGCGATCTCTTCCTGCACGACCAGCTCGCGCAGATTGGCTGGGGCATCAGGGGCTGCCTCTTCTGGCAGTTCCGTCCCGAAGTCCTGGGGTGCGAGGCCCCGGCCTGGGGCTTGGTGCGGCCGGACGGCTCCGACCGCCCGGTCGTCCGCCATGCCGAGGCGTTCGCCAAGGCGTTCCAGCCGCACGCCGCGGCCTTCCTGCGCTGCCGCCGCCCTGCGGCGCGCGTCCTCGTCTGGCGAAGCGCGGACAACGAGACCTTCCACTACTGCCGCTACAACGGCGTGAAGCGCTACCACGACGGCTTGGGCGCCTGGTGCGACGCCCTCTACCGGCTCAATGTGCCGTTCGCCCTCTGCGACACGGAGATGCTCGAAGCCGGGGCGGGGGAGTCGGCCGACGTGCTGATCCTGCCCCAGGCCATGTATCTCCGCGGACGGGACGCGGCGGCCATCAGGGCCTTCGCGGACGCGGGCAAGACCATCCTTTCCGAGATGAACCTGGGCGCATACGATGCCGACACCGGGCGCTTCTCGCCGGCGGTGCCGGGGCATGGCCTTGCGGAGGAGTGGGGCGTGCGCGAGGAGGAGGCCACGGCGGCCGTCCATTTGCCGACCGCGGACACCGCCGCCGTCGCGTCGGATGGCGCGGATGACGTCTCGAAGGCGCTCCGGAGTTCCGGCGTCTGCGGAAGCGATTTCTTCGCCTTCGACGCCGCAGACGGGGCGAAGGGGCTTGGCGCGTTTGACTTCGCCCAACTGAAGACTGCGAACGGAGAGGTGCTGGCACGGTTCGGCGGCGCGCCGGTGGCCGTGCGCGCGCAGACGGCCTCCGGCGGGGCCGTGTTCTACTTCGGCACCCAGCTCGGGACGGCCGCCGCCGGAAAGGGCGACGACACGTTTCTCCGCCATGCCCTTTCGGCGGTCCTTACGTCCGCCGGCGTTCCGGCGGACGATGCCGGGGGGATGCACATCGACACCCTTTCCGACGAGACCGGGACCATGCGATTCGCCGTTCTCGTCAACGACGGAGAACGTGAACTTCCCGTGCGCCTGCCTCCGGGGAGCTGGAAGGAGCTGTTTGGCGGCGAACCAAAAACGCTCCGCCCCCAAACGGCGGCGCTGTTCGTCGATCGCCAGGGAACAGGCGCGTCAACCCCGGTTTGACACGCGCGCGGGCGTCTGGCAGAATTCCCCCGCAACTGCCCGAACCCCACATACCCATGAAACTCGATCCGACAAAACTCTCCGACTGGCAAATCGCCGAAGCCGCGGAATCCGAACTCAAATCCGTTGGCGACGTTGCCGCCGCCCTCGGAATAAAAGCCGACGAACTCTCGCCTTACGGCCGCTGCTATGGCAAAGTCGATGCCCAGAGCGTCATCGGGCGCCTAGGCCCCGACGCGCCGCGCGCAAAATACATCGACGTCACGGCCATGACCCCAACCCCTCTCGGCGAAGGCAAGACAACGACCACCATGGGACTAGTGGAGGGGCTTGGCGCAATCGGGCGCAATCCGGTGGCGTGCATCCGCCAGCCATCAGGCGGCCCGACATTCAACATCAAGGGATCCGCCGCCGGTGGCGGGCTTGCGCAGTGCCTTCCTCTTGCGCCGCTTTCCCTAGGCCTCACCGGGGACATCGACGCCATCACCAACGCGAACAATCTGTGCATGACCGCGCTGACGGCGCGCATGCAGCACGAGCGCAACTACGATGACGAAAAACTGGCCAAGCGCAACCTGCGCCGCCTTGACATCGATCCGGAGCGCATTAATTTCCGCTGGGCCATAGACTTCTGCGCGCAGGCGCTGCGCAACATCGAAATCGGCCGCGGCGGAAAGATGGACGGCTACCAGATGAACAGCGGCTTCTACATCACCGTCGCCTCCGAAGTCATGGCGATTCTTGCCGTTTCGCGCGATCTGGCGGATCTGCGCGAACGCATGGGCCGAATCGTCGTGGCGTGGTCGCGCTCGGGCGCTCCGGTCACGGCGCGCGACCTGGAGGTCGATGGCGCGATGACGGCGTGGATGGTCCGCGCCGTGAACCCAACTCTGATGCAAACGCTTGAAGGGCAGCCGGTCTTCGTCCACGCCGGTCCGTTCGCCAATATCGCGATCGGTCAGAGTTCCGTGATCGCCGACCGACTCGCAAGCCGTCTCGGGGAGTTCCTCGTAACGGAGAGCGGATTCGCCTCCGACATCGGGTTCGAGAAGTTCTGGAACATCAAGTGCCGCGCTACTGGAATGAAGCCGGACACCGCCGTGGTGGTGGCCACCGTGCGTTCTCTCAAGCTCCATGGCGGCGGTCCGGAAGTCAAGCCCGGTGCAAAACTCGACGAAGCCTACACGCGCGAAAACCTCGCCCTTGTCGAAAAGGGATGCGAAAACCTCCGCGCCCACGTGCAGATCGTGAAGAAGTCCGGCACAACGCCTGTCGTGTGCCTCAACGCCTTCTACACGGACACACGGGCCGAATGGGATCTCGTGAAACGAGTTGCCGAGGAGGAGGGTGCTCTTTTCGCTGTTTCCAAACATTGGGAGAAGGGCGGCGAGGGGGCTCGCGAACTCGCCGAGGCTGTGGTTGCCGCCACGGAAAAGCCTTCGGAGTTCAAGTTCCTCTACTCCCTTGACGAACCGCTGGAATCGCGCATCGAGAAGGTCGCCAGGGAGGTTTATGGCGCGGACGGCGTTGACTATGAGCCAGCGGCACTTGAAAAACTGCGCGTAATCGAGTCCGATCCGTCCATGTCCGGACTCCCGGTCTGCATGGCCAAAACGCAGTATTCGCTCTCTCACGATCCGACGAAGGTCGGCCGTCCGCGCGGGTGGCGCCTTCCTGTGCGCGACGTACTCACTTACTGCGGAGCGGGATTCGTCGTTCCGGTCGCCGGCGGCATCAAGCTCATGCCCGGCACCGGGTCCGACCCGGCCTACCGCCGCATAGATGTTGACACGGCCACGGGCAACGTGAAGGGGCTTTACTGAGCCGATGCCCCGTTTTCAGGCCGCGCCGGACGCGGACAGCGTGACTACCCTCTCCAGCGGCATTGGCGCCGGGGAGGGCGTTCTACGCACGGGTTTTCCGACAAATCCCCCTCCCTCCGAAACCGCATCCTGGTTCCGCGAGCAAAACTCCGCCTTCCACGAAAAGTGGATGGCGCTGGCTCTCGCAGAGGCGCGTTTGGCGGCGGAGGAGGGCGAAGTCCCGATGGGATGCGTTGTCGTCAGGCGGTGTCACGACGGCGTGGCGCGACCAGTTGGACGAGCCCACAATCAGGTCGAGGCGCTGAAGGATCCGACAGCCCACGCCGAAATGCTGGCCGTGACGCAGGCCGCCTCGGCGGTCGGCGACTGGCGGCTCACCGACTGCGCGCTTTACGTGACTAAGGAGCCGTGCCCGATGTGCGGCGGCGCGATAGTACTGGGACGTCTTGCTCTCGTCGCATGGGCCGCGTCCGATCCAAAGCGCGGAGCGGGAACGGTCTTTGGACTCTTCGGGCACCGCGGCCTCAACCACAGGCCAGAAGTGATGGCGCCCGTGGGCGGACCGGAAATGCTTGAGGAACTGCAGTCCTTTTTCCGCGCACGCCGCTGAAGGTCATTTTAGGCCGCCTAACTGCGGGCGCAGGCAATCGAACTGCGACGGCGCGTTGTCCGTTTTGACACCTCGGCCCCGACCGGGCGTTTTTTTGTGTTGTTTCGATGGCTGAACTGTGGTAGTATCCGCCGCCGTCATTTCGGAGCGTTGCGCAGTGGTAGCGCGCTTGGTTTGGGACCAAGAGGTCGAGGGTTCGAATCCCCCCGCTCCGACCACTTTTCCATGTCGTGCGGCGCTGGGACACAGGGACGCCGTGTCACTTGGATTCAGAGTTCGCGGTGGGTGAACGACATGCGGCCATCGACGAACGGTGCAACTGTCTGGCCCGCGCCGCGAAGGATCCACTTGTAGGTTGTGAGTCCATCCAGACCAACGGGGCCGCGCGCATGGATTTTCCCGGTGGCGATGCCAAGCTCGGCGCCAAGTCCGAACCGGAAACCATCCGCGAAGCGCGTGGAGCAGTTCCAGAAGGCGTCCGCGGAATCGACCGCGGCAAGAAACTTCTCCGCCGCCGCGGCATCGGATGCCACGATCGCGTCGGTGTGGTGCGATCCATGCGCGTTGATGTGACGCACAGCTTCCTCAAGCGACGGCACCACCTTGACGGACAGAATGCGGTCGAGATATTCCTCGTCCCAGTCTTCGTCGGTCGCGGGCGACATCTCCGGCACGATTGCGCGCGACGCCTCGTCGCCGCGAAGTTCAACACCAGCCGCTGAAAGTGCGGCGGCGACCGGAGGCAGGAGTCGCGCGGCGGCCGCTGCGTGGACGAGCAGCGTTTCAATGGAATTGCACGTCGCTGGCGCCTGAGTTTTGGCGTCAACGGCGATTGCCGCGGCCATCGCGGCGTCGGCGCTTTCGTCGAGATAGAGGTGGCAAAGACCGGAGGAATGGCCAAGCACCGGAATCCGAGTGTGCTCTTGAACGTAACGCACGAACGAATTGGAGCCGCGCGGAACGACGAGATCGACATCGCCGTCAAGCTCCAGCATCGCATCCACATCGTCGCGAGTCTCAAGAAGCTGCATCCATCCGCCGGGAATGCCCGCCTTTTCTGCGGCGGCGGAAAGAGAGGCGGCGAGCGCGCGGTTCGTGCGCAGCGCCTCCCGTCCGCCCTTCAGCAGACAGGCGTTTCCTGACTTAAGACAGAGAGAGGCGATCTGCACCAGGGCGTCGGGTCGCGACTCGAAAACGATCCCCACGACTCCAATGGAGCACGAAACGCGCTCAAGCACAAGGCCAGGCGAGAGTTCGCGTTTTTCAAGCGTCCGGCCAAGCGGGTCTGGAAGTTGCCGCAACGACGCCAAACCAGAGGAAAGTCCACGGATCTTTGCCTCGTCGAGTGACAGTCTGGCGACGAGCGGGGCGGCGACGCCGCCGACCTTGGCAGCGGCAAGATCGTCGGCATTCGCGGCAAGCAGCGCAGGCGCGTCTGCGACGAGAGCGTCGGACATGGCGGCGAGCGCCGCGTCGCGCAGGGATCGCGGCGTTCGGGAAAGAGGGCCGGCGGCGGCGCGCGCGGCGCGGGCGGATTCGCGGGCGTTCATGACTGGGAAACGAGATTGGAAAAACGTCAGGCGTCAGGCAAAATGCCAGCGCCACAGGCGAAAAAGGGATGACACGAGCAACAAAACAACAACCCCGGCGAGAAGCACTGCTTCGGCCGGGGACATCATGAAGTGACGGCGGAGAAACGAAAGCGTCTTCGCAACGTTCATCCGAAAGGCTATCCGCCTCACGGAGCCGACGCCGCGCCGGAATCGGTGGCCGGGGCCGGGGCCGCCACGAAGTCGGCCGAAAGCGCCGCCGCCTCGCGCAGATGCGCAAGCGCAGACTCCTGCTCGCGAAGGGCGTGAACAAGGTCGAGCCTGAACGCGGCCACGGCGGCCGTGCGAGTCTCGTCCTCGGCGACAGCGGTCGCGCGGAACTCGCGCAGAAGCGTGACCTCGCTCTCCAGCTCGGCAATGCGCGCCTGGGCGGACTCCAAACTGCGGCGAACCCGCTGCAGCTGCGCGGCGAGCTCCTCCTGCGTGGCGTCAACGTCCTCGATCTCCATCCCCTCGGGGATCGGCACCGTGACCGGTTCGCCGCACTGGGTGCAGCGGATGACCAGACCCGCGCCGCGGGGTTCGATCGAAAGGGATTTTCCGCACTTGGGGCATTCAAAGAGAATGTCCGTGGGGGGAATTTCGGAGGCGTCCATCTCCCGGACGCCGCTCACGCCGAGCGGCTGGGCCACGGGGGCGGGACTTTCCGCCGCAGAGGCGGAAGCATCCCCGGCGGGACCGGGGACCGGAACGACTACTGGCGGATCATCCGCCTGCACGTGAGTCGGGCTGAGTGGGCGCATTGTCTGGAAGTGAGAATTGGCGCGCTAGGCCTGGGCAGGCGGAGCCTTGCGAACCGGAGTCTTGACCACGCGACCGGACTTTATGCAGGCGGCGCAGGCGTAGATGGTGCGCGGGGTTCCGTCCACAAGCGCATGAACGCGGTGGAGGTTGGGGAGGAAACGGCGCGGCGTCACGGCCGTGGTGTGCAGGCCGATGCCGCCCTTGTATTTGGCGAGACCGTGACGGACAATGTGGTTGCCGACGTGCGGCGTCTTGCCGCAAATGGCGCAGATACGGGACATGGTGGATTTTTCTCCGTGTGGAAACGGGCAGGGATGATAGTCGGCTGGCCGACTAAAGTCAATCATTTTGTTTGCATGCTTTTTTTGGCGATTTTCACGCCCCCGGCGACTGACCTTCCAGAAAGGTCGGCGCCAGCGGAAATTCGCCCGCTGTTCGGCGTGCGGGAAAGGTCCGGCCGCCGACGGCGAGGCGCACGTCGCGGACATCGGACGCCGGAAGCATTTTTCGCCGATTCACACCATATCTTGCGTTGATCGAGACCGCCCCGCGCTAAATATGTGGTAGGCAAGTGATTTTTTCCTCTGCGACTTTTCGTTGAAATTTCAATGGGATAACGCCATTTTTCTTTTTCTTGACAACATGCTGCGCTTGCATTGAATCGGGGGCTGTGTTTCAATCAGTTGCGTGTTTCGACACCCCGGCGGACCGTTCCGCCGGAGAATGCAAAAACCGCCTTTTTCTGGGCCTTTTTTGCTCCATTTCTTTTTTCTTCAACATCATCCGTTTCTTTTTTCTTCAACCTCAAAAACACTTAAAAAGCCATGGTAACCGAAATTCTCAAGCGCGACGGTCGGCTGGACTCCTACGACGAGTCCAAAATCGTTCGCGCCGTCGAGCGCGCGATGCGCGACTCAGGCCGCTCAGATTTCTCCTCCGCCGCCACTCTGGGCGTCAAGGTCAGCGACGAACTGTCGGCCGTCTCGAAAGACGGCCGCGCGAGCGTCGATGAAGTGCAGAAGGCCGTCGAGACCGCGCTCGTCAAGGCCGGATACGAGGATGTCGCAAAATCCTTCCGGCTCTTCCGCGCCGATCGAACCCGCACACGCGAGAAGAACTCCGCGCTGATGCACACGTTCGACGAAATCACGACCCGCGACGCGCGGGACAGCGACCTGAAGCGCGACAACGCCAACGTTGACGGCGACACCGCGATGGGGACTATGCTGCAATACGGCGCCACGGCGGCGAAGGAATACAACGAAAAGTTCCTCCTTCGTCCGGAGCAGGCCAAGGCGTATCGCGAGGGGGACATCCACATCCATGACTTCGACTTCTACGCCCTCACGATGACGTGCTGCCAGATCGATCTGATCAAGCTCTTCCACGGCGGCTTCTCAACCGGCCACGGCTTCCTCCGCGAGCCGAACGACATCCGCTCCTACGCGGCGCTGGCGTGCATCGCGATCCAGTCCAACCAGAACGACCAGCACGGCGGGCAGAGCATCGCGCAGTTCGACCGCGGACTCGCTCCAGGAGTCGCGAAGACGTTCGCGAAGCGCTACCGCACCGATCTTGCGGAGGCGCTCTCGCTGCTCGCCCCGGATGGCGCGGCCGTGCCCGACGCCGACCGCATGAAGGCCGTCTTCGCCACGGCGGAGGCTCGCTCGGGCGAAAAGCCACTGCTCGGCGGCTCTCCGGCCTTCGACGCCGCCCTGCGCGCCGACATTCTCGCCGCCGCGCCCGAGCTGCCGGAGGCGGCGCTCGACAAGGCGCTCGCCTACGCCCGCAAGACCGCCGAGAAGGAGACGGACGAAGCGACCTATCAGGCGATGGAGGCACTCATCCACAACCTCAACACGATGCACAGTCGCGCCGGCGCGCAGACCCCGTTCTCCTCGATCAACTACGGAACGGACACCAGCCCCGAGGGCCGCATGGTGGTTCGCAATCTCCTGCTCACCACGGAAAAGGGGCTTGGGCATGGAGAGACGCCCATTTTCCCGATCCAGATCTTCCGCGTCAAGGACGGCGTCAACTACAATCCCGGCGATCCCAACTACGACCTGTTCCAGCTTTCCTGCCGCGTTAGCGCCAAGCGCCTTTTCCCGAACTTCTCTTTCGTTGACGCTCCCTACAACATCCAATACTACAAGCCGGGACACCCGGAGACCGAAGTTTCCTACATGGGTTGCCGCACCCGTGTTCTTGCAAACGTCCACGACCCGGACCGCGCCATCAGCACCGGCCGCGGCAACCTTTCGTTCACCTCGATCAATTTGCCGCGTCTGGCCATAGAGGCTCACGGCAACGAAGCCAAGTTCTTCGCCGGTCTCGACGCCATGATGGACCTCGTCGCGCAGCAGCTCATGGACCGCTTTGAGATCCAGGCCCGCCGCAAGGTCAAGAACTTCCCGTTCCTGATGGGACAGGGCGTGTGGCTCGATTCGGACAAGCTGCACTGGAACGACGAGGTGCGCGAGGTCATCAAGCACGGCACCCTCACGATGGGCTTCATCGGTCTGGCAGAAACGCTTGTCGCCCTTTACGGCCACCACCACGGCGAGAGCGACGAGATGCAGCAGAAGGGCCTGGCGATCATTCGCAGGATGCGCGAATACTGCGACGCCCTCTCAGCCAAGACGAAGCTCAACTGGACGCTCATCGCCACTCCGGCCGAGGGGCTTTCAGGTCGTTTCATCCGCATGGACAAGAAGCGCTACGGGATAATCCCCGGCGTGACGGACCACGAATACTACACCAACTCCTTCCACATTCCGGTCTATTACAAGATCGGGGCGATGGAGAAGATTCGCAAGGAGGCCCCCTATCACGCCCTCACCAACGCCGGCCACATCACATACGTGGAACTCGACGGAGACATGGCCCGCAACGTCAAGGCTTTCGAGGCCGTGATCCGCGCCATGCACGACGCCGGGATCGGATACGGCTCGGTGAACCACCCCGTGGACCGCGACCCAGTGTGCGGCTACAACGGCGTGATTGGCGAGGTCTGCCCCAAATGCGGGCGCCGCGAAAGCGATGAACTGATCAAGTTCGAGCGCATACGCCGCATTACCGGCTACCTCGTCGGAACGCTGGACCGCTTCAACGACGCGAAGCGCGCCGAGGAGCACGACCGCGTGAAACACGGGCTTGGCGGTAGCGGCAGCGCCGGAGCCTGATGAACCAGTCTTCCGCCGAACAACGCACCAGTCCGGCCCGCGCCGCCGATTCCATGGAATCGGCGGCGCGTGAGCGTGTCATACGCCTCGCCGGCTTTGATCAGGACGGGATTGCCGACGGGCCAGGGCTGCGCTGCGTGGTTTTCGTCCAGGGCTGCCCGCACCATTGCCCCGGATGCCAGAATCCCCAGACGTGGGCGTGGGAGGGAGGAGCCGAAACGACTCCGTCGGAACTTCGCGACCGCATCTTTTCGACCGTGCTGGACACCGGGGTGACGTTCTCCGGAGGCGAGCCTTTCGAGCAGGCCGACGCTCTGGCGGATCTGGCGCAAATGCTCCGTCCGCGATACGACGTGGCGTCGTATTCCGGCTACACGTTCGAGGGTCTTCTCAAACTTTCGGAGAAGAGGCCCGGCGTGATGCGCCTCCTGCGCTCGATCGACATACTCGTGGATGGTCCGTTCGTGCAGGCCCGAGCGGACAGGCTCCTGCTTTTCCGCGGAAGCGGCAATCAGCGGATTCTCGACGTGCCGGCGTCACTCGCCGCGGGTTCAGCCGTCTGGACAAAGGACCCGGCATGGGTCGGAGAGGACGGTTCGGCGCGTGTCGCCGGAGCCGCGTTCGAATGACACGCCCGCGCCTTGACGCGGCGGCCCGCGCCGCAGTCGCCACGATCTGCGCCGCGCTGTTCACAGTCTGCGCGCCGGCCGCGCGCGCCGACGAAGGCGCGCACGCGCCTCGGACGCGCCACCCCGCCCCGGACTGGCGCCAGGAGCCAAGCCGCTGGGCGAATCCAGACGCGCCAAAGGGCGGCCGCCTCGTCCTCGCGGCCGGCGCCGCCCCGAAAAGCCTCAACTACTATCTCGAAAACTCCACATTCGCCGCGCAGATTTGCTCGATGCTCTACGAAAGTCTGCTGTCGCGCGATCCGGAGTCCGGCGAATACACCCCCGCTCTCGCGCGCTCGTGGACGGTCTCTGAGGACGGGACGGAATTCGTCTTCGAGCTCGATCCCGCAGCGCGCTGGAGCGACGGCCGCCCCGTCTGCGCGGAGGATGTGCGCTGGACTTTCGACGCCGTCCGCGCCCCGGAAAACATGACCGGCGCCGCAAAGGTCGCGCTGGCGGCGTTCGACCCTCCTGATGTGCTTTCGCCATCGACGATACGTTTCCGCGCCCGCGAGCGGCACTGGCGCAACCTCGGCGCCGTCGGAGGACTTTTCATCCTTCCGTCACACGCTTTCCGGGACCGCGATTTCAACCTTCTAAACTTCGATCTGTCGCCTGTCTCCGGCCCGTATCGCCTCGGCGAATTGCGCGAAAACAGATCTCTTTCGCTGGCGCGACGGCCCGACTGGTGGGCTGCGAGTCGTCCCTCAAACGCGGGACTGTGGAACTTCGACGAAGTCATGTGGCGGTTCTTCGCGTCTCGCGAAAACGCCTGGGACGCCTTCAGGAAGGGGCTGGTTGACGTGTTCGCAGTCTATACCGCCTCGACGTGGGTGCTTGACGCGCGCGGCGAACGCTTTGACAAAAACTGGATAGTGCGTCGCGAAGTTCGAAACAAGAAGCCTGTCGGATTTCAGGGTTTCGCGCTGAACATGCGCCGCCCGCCGCTTGACGACGTGCGCGTCAGGCGCGCTCTGGCGCACTTGCTTGACCGAGAAGGATTCAACCGTTCGCTCATGTTCGGGCAGTATTTCCTGCACCGCTCGTTCTGGGAGGATCTCTACGACGCGGCTCACCCCTGCACGAACGAACTGCTGCGCTACGATCCGCCGCGCGCACGGGCGCTTCTCGCCGAAGCGGGGTTCTCGCGCGACTCGTCCGGCGGCGCGCTGCGCGACTCGTCCGGACGTCCGTTCGTTCTCCATTTTCTCTCCAACTCCCCGGCTTCTGACAAGTTTCTCTCCCGCTGGAGAATGGCGCTGCGTGACGAAGCCGGCATCGAACTCAAGGTCGAACGAAAGGACTGGGCGGCGTGGATGCGCGACATGGACTCCTACGATTTTGAATGCACCTGGTGCGCATGGTCGTCAGGACTCGAAAAGGACCCCGAGGGAATGTGGAGCGGAAAGCAGGCGTCCGAACCTGGCGGAAACAACGTGACTGGCTTTTCGGATCCGGAGGTTGACGCGCTGATCGACGCCCAGCGCGCAGAATTCTCGCTTGAGGCGCGCAACTCGATCGACCGCGAAATCGACGCCCGCCTCGCCGCCGCTGTCCCGTATCTGCTGCTTTGGAACGCCGACTGCACTCGCCTGTGCTGGTGGAACAAATTCGGGATGCCGAGTTCGGTCCTCTCTCGCTTTGGCGGGGAGGATGACGCCATTTCGCTGTGGTGGGCCGACGCCGATTCGGAAGCAGCGCTCGCCGATGCGATGCAGTCCGGAGCCGCGCTCCCCCCGCCACCCGTGGAGGTCGCGCCATGAGGATTCTGGTGGGGATGAGCGGCGGCGTGGACAGCACCGCCGCCGCGCTTATGCTGCTGGAAGGCGGACACGAAGTTGTCGGAGCCACGATGATGCTCTGGGACGGCCGCTACAGGGGGGGCGGGCGCGACGCATGTTTCGGCCCCGGAGAGACGGAGGACGCCGCCGCCGCCGAAGCCTTCTGCCGCCGATTCGGCATCGAGCACGTCAGGCTCGACCGCGCCGCGCTCTACGACGCCTCCGTAATCGCCCCGTGGCGCGCGGCGACTCTAATGGGCCGGACGCCGAATCCCTGCGTCCTGTGCAATCCGCTTCTCAAGTTTACGATCCCGGACGCAGCACGCGCCGCCGGCGTCCGTTTCGACGCCTTTGCCACCGGTCATTACGCGCGAACAGCCGCCCCAGGTTCCTCAGAGGCCATCGTCCCGGAACGCACCGCGCTGCTGCGCGCCGCCGAGTCGGCCCGCGACCAAAGCTACTTCATGCACCGACTCTCCCAGGAGCAGCTTTCCGGTGTCTTGTTCCCGCTCGGCGGCATGGCGAAGGCTCAGGTGCGGGCATTCGCGCGCGAACACGGTCTTGGCGACGTCGCGGCCAAACCCGATTCCCAGGACTTCTACAGCGGCGACAAAAACGAACTCGTAGGTGAGGAAGACCGTCCGGGCGACATCGTGGATCAGACTGGCCGCGTGCTTGGACGGCACTCCGGTTTCTGGAAAGTGACGATCGGCCAGCGCAAGGGCGTCGGCGTTTCCGGCACGGGCGAACCGCTTTACGTCGTCGAGATCGATCCGATTCACAACCGCGTGGTCGTCGCCCCCCGCCCCGCCATCGTGCGACACCGCCTTGTCGCGGAAAACGTCAACTGGGTGTCGATCGCGCCTCCGGAGCCTGGAACAAGACTCACCTGCTCGATCAAAGTGCGATCAGTTGGCGATCCGGTTCCGGACGTCGAAGCGGAAATCCTCCCCGGCGGCGCATTCCGGGCGGAGTTTCCGCGCGGAATCGCCGGGGTGGCGCCCGGGCAAAGCGCGGTGCTCTATCGTGGTGACGCCGTTCTCGGCGGCGGTTTTATCTCTTCGGCGTTCTAACGGCGGGCGAACGCCGCCCTCCCCTC
>DJYI01000032.1:14124-34821 GCA_002448475.1 Verrucomicrobia bacterium UBA6982 | reverse complement strand
CCGCCCTCCCCTCCCCCGCCGCCGGAATCGACGGCGGAGTCGTCATGTCACACTTCCTTCGCCGTTCCGGATGACGAAAGCAGAAGGAACGCGCGGATGCGCTCGGTCGGCAGTCCGGTCAGCGCCGAAAGCGCAGTTCGGTATGCCGCCATCTGCCCGGCGTATGTCTGGGCCATGTCCGTTTCGAAAGCCTCGACCGAGCGCCCTCGCATCGCGTTCGTCTTGAAGTCGTAGATGGTGGCGGCGAGGTCGTCGCCAGCGCCGCGGAACACGACTCTGTCGAACTGGCCTGTCTCCCATGTCTTTTCCCCGTCGTCGCCATCGGCGAGGCGCTCGTAGCCGCGCTCTCGCCAGACCATGGCGTCCGGTGTTTTTAGAAAAGCCTCCCGCCACTGGTCGCCCCACTGTAAAATCCGCCGTTCGCGTTCGTCTTTCGGCGCGCCCGGGTCTATCCATTCGATCGCGGCAAACGCGGAATGCTCCTCGAGGCCGAGTCGAACGGCCTCGGCGCGATTGTCCTCGTTGTCGAAAAGGCTTGAAACGGACACGCGCGCCGCGCCGCCGTGCGCAGCCATGGCTTCGGAAGGCGTGGCGTGCCGGACGCGCTCCATGCCTGCGTCGAATCGCCACGGCAGCGTTTCGTCCCTAGAAATTGTCTCGCCTCCGCCTGCTTTTCCTTTGGCAAAGGTGACAAATTGCGGCGGCACGCCGCTGCTGAACACCTGCGAACCCCAGTCCGACTGGTGATGCTCCGCGCCGGGAAACGCGCCGAGGAGCAGATCCGAGAACTTTTTGTTCCCACGCCCGCCGTCTAGGACGAAGACATGCGTGGATTTCACCGCTCGCGTCAGCGCGACATACCAGGTGCACAGTTCATCGAGAAAATGACCGTCGGACGCCGCTTCCCACGCCTTGCGCAGAGGTTCGCTGGCGTCCGCGAATTTGCCAGCCGAGCCGTCGAGCGCCCATCCTTCGCCGGCGATTCTGGACTTGCTTCCTGGCTCCAGCATGGAATCGGAGGACGTGACAGGCACCACGACGTGGGAAAGAGTGAGACCCTTGGAGCGGTGAATGGTCAAAATCCGCACGACGCATGGCGACGACGCGATTTCGCGGTCGGACACGCTTTCCAGATACTTGCGGAAGCCTTCCAGAGCGCCGCCGTCGGGGCGAACTTCGAACTTCGCCGCCTCGCGGACGAGCTGGCCGAGTCGGACAACCGTCCTTTCGTCGAGTCCAAACGCCATGTCGCGGAGCGCCGACGCGAACGATTCGAGAGTCCTTGAAAGGCCGTGCTTCGACAGAGATCGCGCAACGGCGGCGGAAACTCCGGCAGCCGTTTCCAGTTTGGGAAAAAGAGCTTCCCGGAGCGGGAAAATCCGGTTCACGACTTCCCATGCGAACTTGTCCTCGGGATGCTCGGAGAGGCGCAGCAGCTCCAGCACGGCGCGAACAACCGGAGAATCGAGGACTCCGCTAGCCCCTTCCCACACAACGGGAATCGGCTTGCCGGAATCCGTCTCCATCGCGCGCAGACGCTCGGCGAGATAAAGTCCGTCGCCATTGCGGCGGACGAGTATGCCGATGTCGTCCACGGAAAACTTCCGTCCGGACGCCAGCGCCGCCGCGCGGTCTTTCTCGTGCCGTTCCCACATCAGGCGGACGCATTCGCAGATTTTTGGCGCAAACTTGCGCATCGCGGATGACGGGCGGACATCGTCGCTGCCGCCGGAGTCGTCGTCCTCGGACTCCTCCCCTGCGCTTTCTGCAGACACGGGGACGACCTCAACATAGTCGCCGCCTCCCGTTGCGGAACGGTGCCCTCCCTCTGGCCAGCATTCGGTCTCCCACGTCTTCACGGCGGTTTCGCATGCGCCCGAGGCAAAGGAGCGGACGTTGTCCGGTCCGAACACGGAGTCGATGAAACGCGCCGTGTTCTCGCCGTAGCGCCATGATCGCGCCAGAGTTTCGACGGCGCCGCGATTCATCCGGATCGTGCGCTCCAGACTCTCGAAAGGCTCGTTGCATCCGCCGCGCCACCGGTAGATCGACTGCTTGAGGTCGCCCACGGCAAGGACGCTGCGCTCCCCGCCGCCAGCGCCGTCGGACACCGCAGCCTCGACAAGCGGGCTGAGGCATCGCCACTGCGCCTCGCTCGTGTCCTGGAATTCGTCGAGCGCCCAGTGCGCAAAGCGGGAATCAAGCCTGAACTGAAGGTCCAGAAGCCAGCCTGAAACGTCGCGGCCCCCGCCACTTAAGGACTCGGCCCCGGAGTTTCCGGCCAACTTGTCGGTAAAGTCGGAAAACGTCAGCATGCCAGTTCGACGGGCGACGGCATCGTAGCGGTCCTCGACGGCCTTGCAGATGCGGAGTCTGGCCACGACTACGTCGATTGCCATGTTTAGAGCTGTCGCGGCCAGATAGCGGGCCGCCGCGCGGATCGCCTCGGCCTCGTCCGGCTCGCACTTGATTTCTCTGGGTTTTCCGGATTCCGTTTCATAGCAATACGAAGTCGCGTCTGGATTGCGCAGAAGGTGCCGCATCAGTTCACCCGGCCTCCCGTCGAAGAACTTCGCGACTGCCGTTTTGTCAGCGTTCCCGCCTGCGCACGATCCGACACGCTTGACAACCGATGTCTTGGGGTCATTGGACTTTCCCGTGGCGCGAATAGCGGACAGGTCAGGTGGCAACGGGTCTCGCTGGATTCCGAGAGAGGCGGCCATGGAGGACTCGGTCCACTCGCAAGCCTCCGGATGCTCCCGCAGGAAACGCAGCCACGTGTCGCCGCGACCGAGTTCCGTCAGCTCGCCGATCGGCGCAAGACCCGACCGGACGGCTGCCCCGGACTGCGAGGCGAAAAACGCCTTAACGAGGTCTTCGTCGCCACTGGTCGATGAGAGCAGCGTTTCGACGGCGGACTCGACGGCGGAGGCGGAGCCATAGTCGTCCAGCACGGAAAGCGACTTCTGGAAGCCCATTTCCAGCGGAAACTTCTGAACGACTCGCTGAATGAAACTGTCCAGTGTGGCGATCGTGCCGTGCCCCTGAGCTTCGATCACGCGCCGCAGCGTTGCTCTGAACGCGGCTTGGGAGAAGTCGCACTCCGCGGCCGTGGCGGCGTCCGCGCCATCAAGTCCTTCAAGCAGCGTTGCCTTCTCCCTTGCCGCGCCAGCCTCGGATTCGGCGGCGGCGCGAAGACGATCCAGAGTCTTTTCGTAAATTTCCTGCGCCGCCGCTCGCGAGAAAGTGAGTCCGAGTATCGTTTCGGGAGCAACCTTTCCGGACTGGAGCACAAGCAGGCGAATGAACTGGGTGGCTATGGCGAACGTCTTGCCGGTGCCGGCCGACGCCTTTACGATGAGATTGTTCTTCACTGCGCGCTCTCCTGTTTCTCGCTGTCTTTTTCCTCCGGACCGCAATTGGCCTGCGCTTCGGGCCTGACTTTTGGCACTGCGGCGCCTAGCCGCCGCTCCTGTTCGCGAACCCAGTCCGAGCATGCGAGATCGCGGGCCGGCGAATCAAGGAGAATATCCCCAAGGCCGTAGCGCAAGGCGGTTCCGGGGCCTGGTGGCCAGAAAATCCCCTGTCGGATGCGCCGCGCCGCAATGCGGGCGGTTTCGAGGGACTTGTTGAAGTTGACGTCGTCGCAGATGGCGAACTTGTTGCGGCTTTGCGCCTCAAGTTCCTTCGGGTGTTGGAATATGCTGCCGAAAACGCCCGTGTCTGCGGCGGTCTTGCCCAGAATGACGTAGCAGCAGTCAGCAATGTGTCCGGCGAACGGCGCCGGCGGAGGCGTTGGCGTCGTATCGCAATTCTCCGGAAGGGCCTTTTCCAGCGCGCGGGCGTAGAGCGGCAACTGGACGGAAAGAATGCGTCGCTCGGCCGCGTTTGCCTGGACGCGTGGCAGAAGGGGAAGACCAAGGATCCGGGCGTGCTCCGCCTCGTCGGCGCCTTTTGACAAGACATGGTCCTTTGCCTTCGACTTTGAGTCCCACGTCTTGTAGTCGATCAACCTGTAGCCGCCAGCGGCCTCGCTGTAGTCTATGCGGTCCACCATGCCCTTGATCCAGATGTCCTCCAGCAGCGGATCGCCCTCGCCGGCGAATGCCCGCGCCCGGAATTTGTATTCCGGCGCGGCGGCAACCTGCCAGGCGCCGCCGGCCTCGCTTCGCCAGAACGCCTGAATCTCGGCGAACGCCAGTATCCGCGTTTCGGCAGAGGCGAGCTGCAGTCGGAGATTCAAGGATGGACTTCTTCCGAATGACTCCCTGACGCCGCGGAAAATGTCCATGAGCTCGTCTCGAATGTCGTCCTGATTCGAGAGCTGCTCCTCCCCCCTGCCGGTGCGCTCCAGCTGTCTTCTGGCATAGCGCTCCAGCGCGGCGTGGACGAGTGTTCCGAAGTCGTTGGCTGCAAGTTCGCTCTTTTCCTCCACGCGCTCCATTTTGAGCGCGTCCTTGAGAAAGTATGCGAACGGACACTCGAGCCAGTCTCCGATGGACGAGGCGGAGAGGCGCCCTCCGGGCGTGGTCGCGTCGTCGCCCGGCAGTGGCGGAATTTCGCGTGGCAGGCGCGGACGCCACTTCTCCGCGACGCGGCGGCGGGGGCGCACCGTCTCTGCCGGGAGAGAGCCGAAAAGATCGCCGACGCGGTCCGGAAGTTTGTCGTCTTCGACCAGAAAAAGGAGACGACTCGGTCTGTGAATGTCGCCATCGGCACCGGTTCGCGAAAAATACGCGCGAACGTCGCCGGGATCCCGCGACGAGATGAGCTCGGAGAGCAGAAAAACATCGCGGGCGAGCCGGCTGTCGTTCGACGGCAGTCCTAGCGCGGCGCGGAGGGACTCCGGGAGGAACACATGCCCGGCCACCGTTTCCGGCACGGAGCCTTCGTTGAACCCTGCTAGCGCGACTTTTCCACGCCCGCTCCATGGCAGCTCCAGCCATCCCTCGGTCGTGAGGACATCTCCGGAATCCGGCTCCAGCGAATACACGGCTTCCGACAGCCCCTTGCGCAAAAGGGCGGTTAGGAGAGGATCGTCAAGCCCCGAATCCCGAATTGTCGTGCTCTCGAACGACTCCAGCACTCCGTTCAGAGAGGCAATGGCAGCGGCGAACTCGGACTCCTCGCGCATGCGGCGACGCATTGTTTCGGGCGATTCGCCTGCGCCGCCGTCAACGTCGGCGCCAGCGTGTCCTCCAAGACGGACGCCTCGATAAATGTCAGCCAGAGCCAGACGCAGAAACGAAGCGACTCCTCGTGCGCGCCGCCGCGCCTCGCGGAGCATTTTGGCGAGCTCCGCCGCCAGGCGCGCGAATTGCTGGGCATGTTCGAGATCGACCTTTTGGCGAGGATCGGCGGGGTCGAAGCAGGACATGGACAGGTTGCCGTCCTGGGGGAACACGACCGGAAAAGCCGCGTTGCGATATGCGTCAAGTCCCGTTAGCGCCGCCGCGCGCGAGGGCAGGGCTGCTGTCGAGCCCGCGTCGCCGTCCCGCGCCGGGCCACCGTTGCCTGACGTCAGGCGGCGCAATACGTCGTATTCGCGGAACAGGGCGGAAAAAAGACTCCACGGCCACGGCGCGACGCCGCACTCATAGACTTCGACCAGAAAACCGGCCAGACGCCCCAGCGACGATGCCGACAACCGAAACCGCGCCGGATCGTGAAGTTCATTGCCGCGTCTTGAAAACGCGCCGGACAGCTCGGGAAATAAATTCTCGTCGCACAGGCCGAGCGCCGGCGCCTCCGCGGCGGAACCGGCCTCTGGAAAATCAGCCGCGATTCGATCCGCAAGCTGCGAATCGGAGGCGACGCGAACGATGTCGGACCGCGACAGGCCCTGAAGCGCGGGACGAGCGACGCCAGTCCAGCATTCGACGCGCGGGCGGCCCCATTTGTCGAACTTGTCGCGGTCGCCCTCTTCGCAATGCAGCAGAACTGTGACATTGGTGTCGGCGTAGCCGCTTCCGGAAAGAACATCGTGAAGAACCGGAACCGGATCGGAAAGCGCTGGCAGGACGATCTCGTCAACGCCTGCCGGAGGCGGCGCGGCGGCAGACTTCGCGAGATTGAGACTCTCGGCGCGGTGGCGCAGTCCGTTGGCGTGGAGAGTTTCGAAAAAAGCAGTCTCCAGCTCGGCTAGTTCGCGCCAGCGTTCGGCCTCGTCGCCAACAGCCTCTTCGAGGATTTTCCGCGCGCGTTCGTTCGACGGAACGTCGCGCATGAGCAGACCGCCGGCGCCGAGGACGTTCCAGATGTCCGAAAGTTGGGACAGAAAGGAAAACAGCGCATCGGGATCGGAAAACGACTCCGGGCGGAAAAGATGATTCCATTCGAGCAGTTCGACCACCCGGCCATTCTCGGCGCGCCGCGCGGGCCGCGACCGGGCGAACACGAGAAACATCGCCGCCACTTCGGCATCCGTCGCCTCTCGCAGAGAGTTGTCCTTCGGCGCGACAAGTCGCATGGGCTGGACGACGAGCGGCGGCAAAATGCCCCCTCCGGAAAATCTCCTCGCAAGCGCGAGCCGGAGATTCCTCCCGCTCTGCGCGGTGGGCGCGACAACGCAGACGTGGGCCAGCGATTTCGCGCCAGAGGGATCGTCGCGAAGACGCCGGGCGACGAGCCAGTCAGCTACCGCATCTACAAGTTTGGCGCGCGGATCTAGAAAATCAGTTGCAAGTTTCATGAAAGTGGCAATTTGAACATTGGAGAACGCCGGGGGAGTGGCCGCGTGGACATCGGCGACACGGCCAGACACATGCGGAGCCAATGCTAACACGCAACATCCACGCAGGCAAGAAAAGAAACCGCGCCTTGAATGGTTGAAGGTTGAATAGATTCAAGGTCCGGAGTCGTGGAGGTGTTTTCGGATACGAGCACGGCCACAAGCCCGCCCACGCCGCCGGAGCCTTGAAGGGAGCCGGAGAGGTCTTTTCCCCAGACGTAGCGGTTGGTGGAGGCGGTGCCGTCGTCGCTGGCGATCCGCTCTTCAATAAGATTCCAGTCGTCGTAGAAGTAGGTGTGTGTCGCGGTGGTATTCCATTCGGCCGATTGCGGCGGCGCGGGCGGAACGGATTCTGGAAGCATGAGCCTCTGGACCGTCTTGCGGACTCGCCGGTCGTTGTGGTCGTAGGAGTTAAGGACGCGGACTGCGCCGTTGGCGAGGGAGGAGCTGCGCACGGAGACGAGGCAGTTCTTTTCGTCGTAGGCGTTGATTTCGTCGGCGACGAGGACGTCCGTGGCGGAAAGAAACGTGGAAGAGCGCAGGAGCGTGCCGTGGGTGTCGTCGTATTCCTCGGCCATGACTGTTGCCGCCGATTGCGCGTTGGGGTATCATCCGGCCCGTAACGACACCAAACGACATGCAACGGCAAACGACGAAAAGGCGCGGACCTGAGGTCTGGCGGGTTGAGCGGAGGGAAAACGGTCTTTCCCTTCAGGATTTTCTTGCGGCGAGGCTGGGCGTGTCGCGGCGCGCCGCAAAGCAGCAGATCGACGCGAGAGTCGTTCGCGTTGACGGTCGTGTCGTCTGGATGGCCCACCACGCTCTCCGCGCCGGTTCCGTCGTCTCCGCCGCCGCGGCGGTCCCATCCCCGACAGCAGTGTCGCGCCGCCCGACAAAGGCGACGATCATCTGGGAGGACGCGGACTATCTTGTCGCCGACAAACCCGCCGGCATCCTTGTGAACGGCGCCGGATTCTCACTCGAAACCCTCCTGCGCGAACAAACGGGGAACCCCGACCTGCGCGCATCGCACCGCCTGGACCGCGACACCACGGGGTGCGTCCTTTTCTCCAAGTCCGACGCCGCGCACGAGGCTGCTGTCGCAGTGTTTCGCGAGCACCGCGTCGCAAAGACGTATCGAACCGTGGTGGCCGGCAAGTGGGACGCCCGCTCCTCGACGATCGACCTGCCGGTTGACGGACGGCGCGCTCTTTCCCTTGTTCACTGCATCCGCGCGAATTCCAGGGCCTCCCATCTGGCCGTTCGCATCGAGACCGGGCGCACCCACCAGATTCGCCGCCACCTTGCCATGGCGCGCCACCCTGTCCTTGGCGATTCGGAACACGGCTCCAAGACTCTTGAGAACCCCGCCCTTCTCGCCCTTTCGCGTCCGCTGCTGCACGCCGTGGAACTTGAACTGGACCACCCATTGCGCGCCGGCGAAAAAATCAAGGTGTTTTCGCCGCTTCCACGCGAATTCCACCACTGGCTCGGAGTGCTGCGCCTGGAATGAGACGGACTGCCCGCGTTGCATGCTGGACAGCGGCCGCCGTCGCCGCGCTTCATTTCGTCCTTCCTCCGGTCGTCTCCAGCGCGGCCCGCTCCTATCTTGACCTTGGAGAGTCCGGTTCGTCCTCCTGCACGGTGACGCAGCTTTCCCCCTTCCGCTTGTCCGCAAGGGACATCAGGATCGGCGCCATTCCCTCGCAGCCGCGCGTTGACTCTGTTGAGATTCGCTTCACGCCATGGGGGCTTCTGCGAGGGGACCTTTCGTCGCTGCGAGTTTCGGGGTCTGCTGACGTCGGATCGCTTCTCGGCGAAGGCGGCAAGGAGCGCATTCCGGACGCCACGACAGGCTTTTCATTCGACCTGTCCAGAAAGTCCGGGTCAGGCTACGCCGGAACGCTGCGCGGCAAGATACTCGGAGGGCCGCTTTTCGGCTCGTTTTCCGGAAGGACGCTCCGCGAGCCATCGCTGGAGCTTTCATGGACCCCCGCATTTTCAGGCATGGAACTGCCGGCGCTGCGGGCCAGAGCATCCGCCGTCACGGAGCCCGGGACAAACGGCGCCACCGCAGTCTCCGCGCGCGCCTCCATCGCGCTTGACGGCTGCCCCTGGAGCATCGAGGCCCGTGCGCGCGCAGAGGACGGTGCATTCGAGGCCGAAGCCTCGCTCCCGGACGGGGCATTCGATCTGGACGACCCACTCGTCCTCCCGCTCGTCGGCGCGTTCGCGCCGGAAGGACTCGCGCTTGAAACGCTTTCAGGGTGCGTCACCGGGGCAGTGCGATGCGCCAAGTCGCCATCCGATCCGGTGGCCCTCTGGAGCGTCGGCGTTCGACTGTCGGACTTCACGGCGGCAGGCGAAAGTTCCGGAACGCCTTTTTCCGTCTCCGGCGGTCGCTGCTGGCTGCCAGTCGATGGATTCGGCGGCCATTTCGACGTAAAGCCGTTCGGCGTTCTTTTCAACTCGGCAGAGTTCGGCAACATTGCCCTAGGGCGCGGGTCGTTCTGGTTTCGTTCGGACCTGAAGACGCTTCTTCTCACAGAAGGTTCAGTGGGCTTCTGCGGCGGAACGGTGCGCGTTTATGCGCTCCATCTCAATTACGAGCGACTTGACGCCGGCTTCACGCTCATGCTCGATGACATCGACGCCGGAGAATTGCTAGCCGCTTTTCCCGGCGTGAAAGGACGCGCAACCGGTCGCTTCTACGGGAAGCTTCCAGTTTCGTTCCGCAACGGCAGGCAGATCCGCCTCCGCGACGCATTTCTCTACTCCCCGCCCGGACAGGTCGGACGCCTCGAAATCGACGACTCGTCAGTTCTGGCGGACAATCTTCTGGCGGCGGGAGTCCCCGCTCAGACGTGCCGCGACCTGCAGAAGGCGCTGCTCGCGCTCGACTACACCACCGCGCGCATGGAGCTGACTCAGAACCGCGAGACAGGGCTTGGCCGCCTTGCCGTCAAGCTCGAAGGCTCGTCAAAGGACGGTCCCGCGGAAATCCCGGTCCGCTTGGAGCTGAACTTCAACGGCGAGCTTCAGGACATTCTCAACATCGGCATAAGCGCCGCGACAGGACGGTTCGACGAAATTCCGGCCGGCGGCAAAAAAGGGAGCCGCCGGTAGTGGTGGAGTGACTCCCGGACACCGCCGCAAATGCAAAGCGGCTGTGTCCGGCGCCGGATTCAGTCTTGTGACGGAAGCGGCGGAAGGTTGCCGAAATTGGCGTCCATCCGCTCCTTCCAGCTTTTCGGGAAGTGGTTGCGATACCAGTTCTCCACCGTCTCCGCGACGTCGCGCGGAGGCGGCGTCCAGTTGTCTGCCGGTGCTGCCTTGTTGTTGAACACGTAGGCAAAAAGGGCGCTCTGGCGGCGCAGCACGGCGTGCTGGTATGGCGTCGGCGGCGTCGGGGACGGGTCGGCCCACATGTAAACGCGGCGACTCAGGGCGTAGAATTCGGATTCAGCTTCCTTGCGTGTCATTTGCTTGAAACGGAAATTGAGAACGGAAAAACGGGAACGCCGTCGGCGCGGCGGCGCAGGTCGGCGTCTGGAGGAAACGAGCTCCAGGCGTATTGGACGGCATCGGGCTCCTTCACGCCTGGCGCCGAGACGATGATTGAGCCGTCGTCGCGGATTTCAGCGTCGGCCCATTCGAACTCGCCAGTCGCAGCGTCGCGCAGGGCGAAGAGATGGCCAGCTGCCGCAACGCGCGGCGATCGCGGGGAGCTCGCAGATTCAGCGCGCATTTCAACCCCGCCGGGGCAGTCGCTGAGCACAACTCGCACCGCCGCGCCCTCGCGAGCCGCCGAGATCGCGCGCGGTCCCGGCAGAGCGTCGGCGCGGCCGTAGCAAAGGCGCAGCGCCTCGTGCGCCAGCCGTTCGCCCACGGGCCGCTTGCGACTCGGATGGATGTCGGAGTGGTCGCCGACGTCTATCGTGCATGCCAGACCGCATCCGCGCATGTCCAGCATGCGCTCCTGCACGGCACGAAGCGGCACAAACGACGGCACGAAGCAGGCCTGCTTCGGGGTGAGCGCCTTCCACCAGTCATCTGGCAGCCTTGTCTCGGGGTGGTGCTCCTGGTATGCGGCGAGTTGTGTTGCGACGAACGCAAAGTCCGGCTCCCGGAACTCGTCGCGCCAAGATTGCACGAGAAGCTTCTGAAGTTCCGCGTAGTGATCAGGATCGGCGGCATTGGAGCATCCCTGATACCAGATCGCCCCTCGCATTACGAGCGGCCTGAAAGGCGCGATCATCGAGTTGAAGAGCGTTGCCGGAAGCTGCTGGGAGTCGTATGTCATGAGGACTTCCGAACTTACAGGCGGACGAATGCCGGCCTTCGCGGGATCGACGGTGAATTCGAGTCTTTCGAGCCATTCGCCGCCGTCGATGGCAACCTCGTCTCCGTCGTCCGCGACTGCGCCGTCCGAGCCCTCATCCACGACCAGAGAGATCGTCAGCGGTCCGGCGAACGATCCGCTTGCATAATGGTTTTGGACACGCACGGCAAGAACATGACACCCGTCGGCCGTTTCCGGGACCGTGAACGCGTAGTGGCGGGAAACAGCCCACCAGCCAGGAGTATCAAGTCCGGTTTCGCCGATCTTGACCCCGTCGATGAATGTCTCGTCGCAATCGTTCACCGTGACGGCCGTGAGAATCGCCTTCCTGCCAGTCCACGACTTTGGTAGCGTGAACTTGCGGCGGAACCATGCGACGCCCGGCACGGACAGCAGTCCGTGGCTTCCGCGCGAACCGCGGAGCCACTTGGACTCCTCCCCGGGAGGCAGCGTCGGCGCCGCCCAGTGACGAAGCGCCTCCGCTGTGGTCTGCGGGTCCGTGGCGAAGAACGAATTGCGCAGCCACGCCCGGACTTTGTCAATTTCCGCCAGATATGACCGCGACGGGGAGGGTTTCACGTTGGACTTTTTTTCCGCGATGGCGTCGTCGATCTGGCCGAGTTCAGTCGAAAATCCTGCCTTCTCGTATGAGCTGCGCGAAATCCACGGTTCGATGCGGGTTCCGCCCCAGCTGGAGTGGACAAGACCGACGGGAACGCCTGGTCCCAGTTCCCGCCGCAAGGCAAGTCCGAAGAACCAGGCAACCGCGCTGAACTCCGACACGGCGGAGGGATCAGCGCCGCTTTTCCACTTCGACCCGACCGGAGGCTCCGCGAGCGGCTTTTCCGGCGACACGACCCTGGGGACATGAAAAAGGCGGATTCCCGCGTCGCCGGCCGCCGCAACCGCCGCGCCGTCGGGGAGCCCCCAGAACGGCCCGGCCGTGCCAACAGGATACTCCATGTTCGACTGTCCTGAGCAAAGCCAGACTTCGCCGACCATGACGTCGCGCAGCACGGCAGCGCCGCCACGGCCGTCGGAAACGCCCAGCTCAAACGGCCCGCCCTCGGCGCCAGCAGGGAAAACAAGTTCCCATTCGCCCGAAGCATCAGCAGCGGCACTGGCAGACGCGCCCCTGAACGAGCCGCTTATCGCCGCGCCGGGAGCGGATCGACCTGCAACGCGCACTGGGCGCGAGCGCTGGAAAACCATTCCGTCGCCGAAGCAGCGGTGAAAGACAAGATGATTGCCTGACATTGACATGAAGTATTTTCCGGGACCACGCGCCCGGAGACCGGAAGCGAGTTGCTTCCGGGGCGCGGAGTCTAGCAGAATCGCCCCGCCGTGTCAGCAAATGTCGGCATCTTGGTCAAAACTGTTGCTTGCAATCCGAAATGCCCCTACCCTGGGGGCATTTACTCTGACAGGGGGCGGAAGGGGGCGTGGGGGCATTGAGTCGGACAAGGGGCGGGACGGGGAATGAGGGCGGATCGATGCCCTCCCCGAGGGGAGGGGAGCATTTACTTTTGGAAACGCATCGGGCAGAAACGGGGCGAACCCGGACATCACGCCGGGTGAGAGAAAGGAAAGACATGAAGAAACCACGACTGATCGAACGGGACCGGCTCGAGATCGAAATCGCAGCGGAGTTCGTGACCGGCAAGTAAAATGGCGCCTCGACGAGATACCATACCGTCGTCGTCCCGGCGTCCTTCCGCGCCGGCTTCGTCGACGAATACGGCCCCACCTTCGCCGTCGCGTATTTCACCGTCGCGCCATCGACCGTGCTGGACACGGAAATGCCATGCGCCTCCCCATCGTAAACGCCGTCCCAGCCCGAAGCAGACACGTCGCCGTCGCCGAACGAAAAGTTGTCGATGACGAACGACGCCTGATAGACATCTCCGAACGATGTGCCATCCGCGTCAAGCGCCGTGTGCGTAAACGTGAAGAGCCCTCCGCGGTCGGGCGTCCAGTCCACCGTGCCTTCACTACCCGGAAGCGTGGCGTAGTCAGCACCGTCGAGGGAGACCTTCACGGTGGCGGCGGACCGCTACGCGTCCGCCCATCGGTCGCCAAAGGCCAGGGATTCGCTTGCGCCCGGCTCCACTTTGCGCGGACTCGGCCGCAGGTCCAGCCGGAAGGGGGCCGTCTGCGCAACGACGCTCTCCGCCGGCGCGACCGTCGCGCCGGCGAGAAAGAGAAGGGAAAGGAGGAGGTGTGTCTTTGTTTTCATGCGGAAAGGGGAAGTTGGGGCGTCGCCGCGAGGCGTTCCGGCGCTGCCGGACGCCTCGCGGCGGCACCCGGCGCTTGAAAGATTTCGCTTGCATTCGTTACGGAATTATGCACAATATTGGGTCCAGGAGAACAACCCATGCCCGCCACGCTCTGCCCATCCATTGATCTTGCGAACGATGTGTTCCCCCTGTCCGAATTCCGGGGGAAGCTCACCGAGTGCATCGCGCGCACGCGGGACACCCATCGTCCCATTCTCATCACCCAGAACGGCAAGTCGGCTTCCGTGCTGCTTTCGGTGTCCGACTTCGAGCGTCTGCGCGAAACCGTCGAACTGCTCGACGACGTCCACGCCGCCGAAGCGGAGATCGAACGAGGCGAAACCTTCTCGACGCCGGAAGTCGAAGCGTATCTGAAGAAGGAAGGACTTCTGTGAAGCGCCCCGTCCGCATCCGCTGGACGCCCCGCTCCCGGCTCCGACTTGCGGCGATCCTGAGGACAATTCTGGAAGAGGACGGCCCGGTCGTCGAGGTCGAATGGGCGCGCCGGTTCCTCGCAGCCCCAAACGTCCTCGCCAACAACCCGTCCCTCGGACGGATCGTTCCGGAAATCGGGCTCGAGGACATCCGGGAGATCGGAGTGCTTCCCTACAGAATGATCTACCGCGCTTCGCCTACAATCTGCCATATTCTCTCGATCCGGCACAGCCGTCGGCGCGTCCGGTCCGTTCGCGGACTCTAGGCGCGCGGTGGCCGCTCCGCCCGCGTTCCCGCCCATTGTGCATTGTGCATTCCGCATGGTGCATTGCACGCCGCACCCGCCGTCCAGACAGCTCTGGGAGCCGTTCCTGTCTTGAGCTTCGCCTGAAAGCGGTTCGGAAGGTCGGGACGCATCCACGGCGCTTCCGCAACAGGCGGCGCGGAGAAGGCTTTCACCGAACCATCGTGACGTCTGGACTCCTGTTGACATGTCGTGGGACCCCATGTAGAATTCGCGGCAATTATGGAAATGGATTCCAGATTTGCCATGAAATACATTCCCCGCGCCATTGAGTCGCATCTGGCGAAACTTGTTCGGACGAACAAGGCCGTCCTGGTCACAGGTGCCCGCCAGGTCGGCAAATCCACGCTGTTGCGGCACCGTTTCCCGGAGCGCCGCTACGTCTCCCTTGACGACCCGTTTCTCGAAGAGCAGGCGCGGGCGGACGGCGGGATGTTTCTCGACCTCAACGCGCCGCCCGTCACACTGGACGAGGTGCAGCGCGCCCCGACGCTCTTCCGCTTTCTCAAGATGCGGTGCGACGAGGCGAACGGCGCGGGACTCTTCCTGCTCACCGGATCGCAGCCCTTCCACCTCATGCGTGATGCGTCCGAGTCGATGTCCGGGCGCCTCGCCGTGCTGGAGCTCGGCGGACTCTCGCTTCGCGAACGCCGGGGCGACCCGTTCGCCGAACGGTTCCTGCCGACCGCGGACTATGTCCGCCGCCGGGCGGCGACCGCCCGCGCGCCATCGAACCTCTGGGCGACGATCCACCGCGGCTCCTTCCCGGCCCTGCTCGACCCGGACCGCGACTGGGCCGCCTTCCACGCCGACTACCTCAAGACCTACGTAGAGCGCGACGTGCGGCAGCTCTCCGCCGTGCAGGACCTTGCTGCGTTCCGCCGGTTCGTCATCGCGATCGCCGCCCGCACGGGCCAGATGCTTAACTACTCCAACATCGCCGACGAGATCGGCAAGGACGTCGGCACCGTCCGTGGTTGGGTATCGCTGCTTGAGGCGTCCGGACTCGTGGCGCTGCTCGAGCCCTTCGCGTCCTCCGCCCTCAAGCGCGCGATCAAGACGCCGAAACTCTACTTCCTCGACACCGGCCTCGCCGCCTACCTCGGCCGCTGGCTTACGCCAGAGACGCTCGCCAGCGGTGCCATGGCCGGGCATCTCTTCGAGACCTTCGCCGTCTGCGAAGTCATCAAGTCCTTCGCCAACGCCGGCCTCGACTGGCGACACCACCTCTCCTACTACCGCGGCCGGGACCGCAGGAAAACGACGCGCGGCGGAGTCGAGCGCGAAGTCGAGGGAGAGATCGACCTCGTCATCGAGGAGAATGGAGTCCTGCATCCGGTTGAGATCAAGCTCGGCGCGAACCCCTCCGCGGACGCCGCCGCAGCCTTTCCGGTTCTCGACGCGGTTCCGGACCGCAGCCGTGGCGTTGGCGCGATCCTCTGCACCTGCCCCCAGCCCGGCGTTCTGCGGGACAACCTTCTCGCACTGCCGATCTGGTACGTTTAGATTCGCCAGATCGGGTGGGAGCGCGGACTCTCCGCCCGCGTTCCCTCCCATTGTGCATTCTCCATGGTGCATTGCACGCCGCGCCAGCCCTTCCCCGCGCAGTCCGGTAGGGCGCGCTTGCCGAGCGCGCCACAACGGGCGGCGCGGAGGAAGGAGGAAAGGAAGCTGGAGACGGCATGGGGTAACCGGAAAAGGGCTTTGCAGATTTTACCTTCGGAGTAAATTTTGCATTGACTTTTCCCTGCCGCCGTGGCAGAATGACGCCCATGAACGAACGCACCATCGCACCGAAAATCCGGGCATACGCAACCCGCTACCCGGTTGTCACGATGACGGGTCCTCGCCAGTCGGGCAAGACGACGCTCTGTCGCGCGCTTTTTCCGGATCTTCCCTACGTCAACCTCGAATCCCCCGTCGACCGTGACTGGGCCACGTCGGATCCGGCCGGCTTCATTCGCCGATATCACGATGGCGCCGTTCTGGACGAAGTCCAGCGCGCCCCGGAACTTCTCTCCGTCATCCAAGTCGCCGTCGACGAGGATCCTCGCCCCGGCCGGTTCATCCTGACGGGGAGCCAGAATTTCCGGCTCCGGGCCGGCATTTCCCAAAGCCTTGCGGGAAGAACCGCTCTCGCGACCCTGCTCCCGTTTTCCGTCCGGGAAGCCTACGGGAAAAACCCTCCGACCGACCTCTGGGAGACCGTCTGGCGCGGATTCTTCCCACGCATCCACGACAAGGGACTGCCTCCGATGGAGGCGATTTCCTTTTATGTCGAGACCTATCTTGAACGAGACATCCGCGATCTGCTCAACGTCCGCCATTTTTCGGATTTCTTCCGGTTTCTGCGCCTCTGCGCCGGACGCACGGCGCAGACGCTCAACGCCTCCACGCTCGCCGCCGACGTCGGCATCCCGCCCAAGACGGCGCTCGAATGGATGTCGATTCTCGAGGCCGGCTACATCGTCCGCCGACTTCCCCCCTGGTTCGCGAACATCCGCAAGCGGCTTTCCAAATCGCCCAAAATCCACTTTCTCGACACTGGACTGGTCTGCTGCCTTCTGGGGATCCAGACCCCGGAACAACTTCGCGACCACCCGCTCCGCGGGGCGATCTTCGCGACCTTCATCGTGGGAGAAGCCTGGAAACGCGCCTGCAATCTCGCGCTCCCGGACACGCTGTTTCACTACCGGGACGGGCAGCAGCGGGAGATCGACCTGGTGGAGGACCGTTCCGGCGGCGCGAGACTCATCGAAATCAAAAGCGGGGAAACACCGTCCGGAGACTGGGACGCGTCGCTCCGCCGCATCGCCTCCGTCTTTCCTGGGAGTCCCGATCTCCGGATCGTGTACGGGGGGGACTCCCGCCAAATCCGCAGCGGCGTCGAGTTTCTTCCGTGGCGAGATTTTTGCCGGGAGGCCGGCGGCGGCCTCTCCGAAATCTAGCCCCGCGCCGGCCCCCTCGACGAAATGACGGCAGGCCCGCAGGACATCAGGTCGCGCCCCCATTCCCGTAGGCAACCGGGGCTCGACCTTTCGTCCTATCGTCGTTTCGTCCTTTCGCCGCGCCTCTCCGCCCGCGTTCCCGCCCAATGTGCATGGTGCATTCTCCATAGTGCATTGCACGCAGCGCCCGCCCGCCGCGCGCAGGGCGCAGAGGAAGGGGAAAAGGAGGCTGGTAGAAAGGATGGACATGATCATGCGGCTTTCGATTCAGAAGTTAATCGGGTATGTTTTTCAACTTTTGCAAAACTCACCCCGTTAACTTGACTTTTCACAACATTTTGGGTAGATTCTCTGCCATGCGCTACTTTAAACGGGAAATCTACCTCCGCAAGATCCGCGGGTTCTATGACGACACGGACTTGATCAAGGTCGTCACTGGCGTCCGTCGCTGCGGCAAGTCCAGTTTGATGGCTACCATTGCGGACGAACTCCGTGATCGGGGCGTCAATCCAGATCATGTCGTATTCCTCGACCTCGACCGACGTCCTTACCGGAATGTCAAGACGCCAGATCGCCTGGAAAGCCTGATCGCCGAAAAGACGCCCCCGACCGGAACGACCTACCTCTTCATAGACGAGGTCCAGAATGTCAAGGGGTTCGAGGAAGTCGTGAATGCCTTCCGCGCGGAAGGCCGTCACTCCATCTTCCTCACAGGATCGAATTCCTATCTCCTGAGCGGCGAACTCGTCACCAAGTTGACCGGGCGCTACGTCGAATTCGAGATGTTCCCGCTGACCTTCGACGAATGGATCGGGATGAAGCGCTTTTTCGGAAAAACCGTCTCCCCGAGCGCCGTCGAGGAATTCGACCACTTCCTGCGGGACGGCGGATTCCCAAAGACCGTTCAATACGACGCCCTCGAAGACAAACGCGCCTACGTCCGCGGCGTTGTCTCGGAAATCTTTGAAAAGGACGTGCGCCGCAGGGCGAAAATTCGCCATGTCGACGCCTTTCGCAGGGTGCAGACCTATCTGGTCAACAACTTCGGCGCCCTGACGAGCCTTCCGAACCTCCTCGCCGCCCTTGAAAAGAGCGGAACGCGGATGAAGCTCGACACGCTGGAGCGTTATGTCCGAATTCTCGTGGACGCGAAGATTCTCTGCGAATGCGAGCGCTTCGACCTGAAATCCCGCAGGTCGATCCACGGCGAGCGCAAGTACTATCTGTCCGATCTCGGATTCTATTTCGCCGCCAACACGGACAACCGCGTGCATTACGGACCCGTCCTGGAAAACGCCGTCTATGTCTACGCCCGCTCGCGAGGCCGCGCGGCGAGCGTCGGACGCATCGGTTCGCTGGAATGCGACTTCATCTTGCGGCGCGGCGAGGAGGGATACGCCTACGTCCAGGTCTGCATGACGATGATGGCGAGCCGCGAAACCGAGGACCGCGAATACGCCCCGCTGGAGGCGATTCGGGACAACTACCCCAAATACGTCCTCACACGCAACGACCCCATCCAGTCCCGCAACGGTATCCTTCACCGGAATCTTCCGGAATTCATGCGCGACGGCAATATCTTCTAGCCCGCACGTTCTCGCTCCGCCCGCGTTACCTCCCATAGTGCGTAGTGCATTCTCCATAGAGCATTGCGCGCCGCGCCACCCTTTCCCCGCGCAGTCCGATAGGGCGCGCTCGCCGAGCACGCCGCAACGGGCGGCGCGGGGGAAGGAGGAAAGGAGGAAGGTTGTGGGGAAGAGGGGCATAGGATCAGGAGTTCGTCGAAACTTAGGTATGCCATTTTGACTTTTCTACACGCTTCGCAATTCGCAAATTGCGTTTTTCCGAGACAACCCGGTTTTTGAATGCTACCTGCTGAGCAGTAACATCTTCGTCGGTTTTGATTCGTCGCGGATTGATTGTGTTAAAGGCGTTTTTCCCTTCATTGTTCAGAATCGACTCGATAATCTCTGAGGCGGTCAAGAACAATTGTGTATTGAATTGCGCGACATCATCTTTCATAAAACCGTTAATTCCGTGAACTAGCGGATGGCGTTGCTCAAACGCATCTTTGAGGACGCTCCATTCAATATGCTTTGATTTGTCATAATTTCTAAGAAGAAAAGGAAGTCCTTGTGTTGGTTTGTCGACAAACCGAACCCAGGCTTCCTTGTATTCGTCCAATCCATGTCGTTTGCGGAGCGAAACTTTGATGACTGCCGTTGGGCTTTCACTCAATGTAAGAATCGCCCTCCTGACCATCCACTCAAAATCAAAGACGGAGGCAAGGAAAGCAATGCTAGGCTCCAACTCTGCAACAGCTTCGATTCGCTTTCTGCGAGCTTCTCTTGAATTCACATGAACGGCAAATAGACAAGAAGAAGGCGAAATGCGTATTTCATGGCATTGCTGGCAATCAAAGGACGGCGGTTTGCTCCGGAAGCGCGGTGGATTTGGACAAATGCGGCATTCTCAACACCATACTCGCCGCCCGGGACGATTACTTACGTGACTGAAAGAAGTTTTTTTCCGGAATCGACGGGTGGAAAGCAAGAATAGGCAAGAATCCCATGCTCGGAGCGAACAAAAGCGCCGCACGTCCGTGTGCCCACGTGGTCCAGAACGGAACCACAGGAGCACACGGACGCGCGTCCAGGACGTGGCGCGGCGAGACGCCGCACCTTTCGCGGGCTGGAAGCCCGCGCTCCCAGGGCGTGCCGCGGCGAGACGCCGCACCATACTATGCGGCTCGCCGGGACGGCTCGCCCCAACCAACCACGCTGGCAATTTTGCAAATTGTCAATTTGCGAACAATTTGCCAATTGCAAATTGTGGGCAATTCCCCTCTGCGCCTCTGCGGCTCTGCGCGAGGAAAAATCGCCTAGAGCATACCCCCCCCGTAATACTTTTACCAACGCGGACGCGGCGTTCCGCCGGCGCGCCGGCGGAGCGGAGGATCGCTGTCGGGAGGAAGGAGGTCATGACGAGTTTCGTGGCGTGGCGCGGGCGGGACAGGATTCCCGCCCGAAATTGGGTGAATTGCGGGCCCGATAATACCATGAAGACACTCTCCGGACAAGGAATTGTTCTCGGCGGGGCGCATGTTGTCTCGAGACAAGATGCGCCCCACGACTTCACGGATTCCAATGCTGGATTTGTCGCGGTAATTTGACACGCCCGACGGGCTGTCGCCGCGGGGCGAGAACTTTTTTTGTCGCGGAAGCGATTTTTCACTTGGCTTTCGCGCAATATCTCTCTCGTATTAGAAAGGTATAGCCCCCCAAAAAACCGGCGGCCCCGCCGCCGTCAACTCAAAGGAAGACACGAATGAAAGCGACGAAAGAAAATCTGGAGCGGCACCGCGCGACTCGGCCGGACGCGGCGCAGGCGCTCGGCGAACTGACGGCGTTTGCCAGGCGGGAGGGAGCGGCGCTGACCGCGGCAATGGGGGCCGCATTTGCGGCCATCCGAGACCGTCGCGAGGAGAAATGCACCTACCGGCCGGCCCTGCTCGACTGGGCGATGCTTGGGATGTTCCTGTTCAGGCGCAGTTCTGTCAACGCACTGGACGCGCAGCACCCCGTCGGCTCGGCCCATCCGTCCTGGCTTAGGGAAGTCAGCGGTCTGTCGCCGGAGGAGGCGACGGGGCGGCTCGTCGTCGC
>DJYI01000032.1:3591-13969 GCA_002448475.1 Verrucomicrobia bacterium UBA6982 | reverse complement strand
TGGTTTGGAATCCGTGGTGGCGACTTTTCGGACTTGACTCCGAAAAAGTCGGGCCATAGAATGAAGCGCCGAGTTTGACACCCATGTTCATCAAACGCGAAATCGACACCTTTCTCGCAGAGCGGATGTTCTGCGGCAAGGTTCTCGTGGTCTATGGTCCGAGGCAGTCGGGGAAGACGACGGCCAACGTCACCACACAGGACTTCCCGCCGTTCCTTCTCTGACACCAGCTCCTATCATCAATACCGGCATTTGCTACAATCCGACGCATGGAAACTACTGAAATGAAAAGAATTCTCGGCAATCTGACGGATTTGCTCACGCGGCACGAGATCCGCGTGGCGGTCTGCGGCATGCAGAACAGCGGCAAGACGGTATTCCTCACGTCGCTCGCCGACCACCTTCTTCACCACGATCCGCACGGCAACCGGTCCGACGACCGACGATTCGACCTGAACGGATACGTAGTGGGGGACAACGCCGACGTGGTGGACGTCCACTCTTCGGGCGACGCTTTCGGCAATTTCGAGTTCCGGGACTTCCGGAAGGACTTCGCGAAAAACGAATGGCCCGAAAAGACCGGTCTGACAACCGAGCTCGTCATCGACTTCACGCTCCGGAACAAGGACTCGCATCTGGTCCCGGTCGGCCGATGGTCCGCGAACCGGGAAATCAGGCTCCGCTTTCTGGACATCCCCGGCGAACGCCTCGCCGACTTCCTCATGGACGGGCGCGACTTCGCCGAATGGAGCGACGCGCTGCTGGGCAACGGCAAGCGCGGGCGTCGGCATCTGGACGACTACCGGGACGCAGCAGACGCCCTCGCGGCCGGAACCGACGATGAAGCCGCCGAGTCCGCCTTGCTGGACGGCTACCGGAAGGCGCTCGACGGCGCGTTGAAGGTTTTCGATCGGTTCGTGACCCCGTCCGTGTATCGCGTCCCCCTCGACGGAAGGAAGGAATCGCCGCGCCTTCTCGGGCTTGCGGGCGGGGAGTTCGCGCCGATGCCCGCGTCGGCGCGGAAAAGGTTCCCCGCGCTCGCAAGGCTGTTCGCCCGGCGCTACGCGGCTTATCGCAAGGCGATCGTCTCCCCGATTGTCGACTGGATGAAGACCGCCGACAAGGCGCTCTTCCTTCTCGACGTGTTCGCCTGCATCAACGGTGGAGCACAGGCCTACAACGGCTCCCGCGCCGAAACGGAGGCCGCGCTGGACGTGTTCGCCTCGGGCGGCGCGAGGCGCGACCTGACGGAGGCCGCCGGGTATCTAGTCAGGAGGTTCGAGCTTCCGATGCAGGCGAGGAACGTCAGGATCGTCGTGACCAAGATGGACATGGCCGACGAACAGGGACGGGAGAACCTGCTTGCCCTGGCGAGGGAGATGTTCGGCAAGAAGGTCGAGGCCGTGACCGGTTTTCGCTCGCCAGACAGCGCAATCCTTCCCTGCGCGGCCGTTGCCACGGACCGGACGAGCTCCGCCGGGAGCGGACTGGAAAAGTCCGTCCACAAGGGCATTCCCCGCGAACGGAGCGACGCCCGCCCCGGGGATGGCGTTCCGTGGTCGGTGCCGGAGAACCTCGACGACTGGAAGGGTCGCTTTCCCCTGAAGGACCTGAACCCCGCATGGTTCAACCTTAGGGACGATCTCCCGCCGAAGCACGCCGGCCTGGACGCCGTCGCGCGATTCATTCTGGACATCAAATGACGGGCAAAAGGTGATTGCAATGAACGAGACCGAATCCCGCCACATAGGCCGCGCAGGCGGAGACGACGACGAGCCGTCATTCGTTCCGGTGCCGATTAGTCCCGCCAAGGAGAGTTCCTCCGCGTCAGCGCACACGCCGCCGCTCGGCAGGGCGGGCGGCGAAGACGACGAACCAACTCCTCCTCCCTCAGGCGCGCCACTCCAGATTGCGACCGCGGCGCCGGACGAAATCGTCGAACTGCCCACGCCGCCACGTCCGCGGGATGCTTCCGCCGCTTCACGAGGGGCGGGCCGCTGGGGCTGGGCCGCAACCGGCCTCGCGTTCTCGGGCACCGTGATATGGCTGGCGATAAAAGTCGCAGGGCTAGTGAGGACCAGTCTGGCGCTGCCGCTCGTCTTCCGCATTCCCGCCCTAGTCGTGGAGAGCGCGGCCATTGCGGTCTCCGCATTCTGGATCGTCCGGATCGCCGGAATCTTCGTCTCCTTCCGCAAGCGTTCCGACCGCGACATGCCATCCTACTACCGGCGAATCGGCGCCTCCGGCGCCTTTGCGCTGGAGTATCCGGAAGAGCGGCGGAAGCGCGCGCTGGAAGCCGTCCGGAATCTGTCAGTCCGGCCTGTCGGCATGACCAGGGAATGGGAGTGCCGCGCCCGGGAATTCGAGGCGGACCGAAAGGCTGTCGCAGAACGCATCGTGCAGACTCATTCGCTTCTGACGGCAGTCAAGACTGCGACCTCCCCCTGGAAGATCGTCGACGTGATGGCCGTCTTCTACAACAGCACCCGGATGGTCGAGCGGCTCGCCAGGCTCTACGGACAGCGCTGCACCGGAGTGCAGGCGTTCCGACTGGTGTGCCGGTGGGGATTCAACCTCTACGTGGCGGGAGGACTAGGGGAAGTCATGGAACGTGGATCGGACATGACCGTGGAGAAGGCGACCGAGCTGCTGGAAAACACTGGAGGCGGACCCTCGTGGCTCGGAAACGTCCTTCCAATGGCCGGGAAGATTTTCGCCAAGGCCGGCGAGGGCGCGGCGAACTACTACCTTTGCAGGCGTCTCGGCGCGGCGGCCATCGGCGCGTTCCGGCCCGCCCTGGATTCCTACAAAACATCCGGCAGTTGTTCGACATGACGGGATTGACCGGGGACGGGTTTTGAGGGAGAATCCGCCGCACGTCCGGCGCCATGACGCAACACTCATTTCCCGGTGCCGGGGAAAAACACAGGACAACACTCAGCGACACGCTGGTCTGGCCACACACACAAGATGAAAATTCTTTTCCAAGGAGATTCCGTCACAGACTGCGGGAGGCCCCGCGCGATCCCAAAGGACAATGGCGAGGCCATGGGGCCGGGTTATCCCGGGCTGGTAAAGGCCCGTCTCTCCTGCGACAATCCGAACGCCGGACTTGAGTTCCTGAACTTCGGCATAAGCGGCAACAGGGTTGTCGATCTCTACGCGCGCTGGAAAATCCACTGCCTCAATCTCAGGCCAGATCTGGTCTCAGTCCTAATCGGAGTCAACGACTCGTGGCACGAAGTCGCATTCGACGGCCCCAACGGCGTCGAAGTTCCGCGCTACACCCGGATCTACAACGAACTGCTCGACTGGACCATGTCGGTCCTGCCGAACGTTAAGTTCGTCCTCATCGAGCCATTCACTCTCGGAGACTCCGAGAATGCCATGAAGTTCGGCGGAGAAGTCCGCGAGCGCGGCGCCGCCGTCAAGGCCATGGCCGAAAGGCTCGGTCCAGACCGCGCCGTGTTCGTTCCGATGCAGTCGATTTTCGACGAGGCCTGCCGCCGCGCCCCATGGAGCACATGGTCAGGCGACGGAGTGCATCCGACGCCAGCCGGGCACCAGCTGATCGCCGACTCGTGGATCGCCGCCGCGTCAAAGTTCATCACCAATCCTTGAGTCCGCCACGAGGTCTGGACATGGACGAAAAAATCTTCCTCGACTCAAACGGACTCACCCGCGACAGCTTTGCCCTGGCCCGCAAGATATACGATGACGGCTTCAGACCCGACGTGATCATCGGGCTGTGGCGCGGCGGAACTCCGGTGGCAGTGGCGGTGCAGGAGTTTCTGCACTACCTCGGCGTCGATTGCTGGCACACCGCGCTCAAGACCCAGGCCTACACGGGGATCGGAACGCACAAGCACCCGGTGATAGAAAATCTTGGCGCCGTTCTCGACCATCTCCGCCAAGCCGAACGGGTGCTTGTGGTTGACGACATCTTCGACAGCGGCGACACGGTCGCCGCCGTCAAGGAGGCCTTCAAGCCTTTTGTCCGCGACCTGCGCTTTGCCACGCTCTACTACAAGCCGGCAAGGAGCCGCTGGCCATTCAAGCCCGAATACTACCTGCGCGAGACAGACGCATGGCTGGTCTTTCCGCACGAGCTGATGGGACTCACGCCGGACGAAGTCCGACGCAAGGATCCGGAAACGGCCAAGCTGCTTGGGCTCTAACCCGTCGCGGGGCGTGCAACTGGCAACGGGCGACGGGCGACAGGCGGACTAAATCCTTTTCCTGACTTTCTTCAAAGTGGCCGGATCCGTCATACGCATTCTTCCAGAGGATGTAGCCAACAAAATCGCCGCCGGCGAGGTTGTTGAGCGTCCGGCCTCGGTTGTCAAGGAACTGCTTGAAAACTCGCTCGACGCAGGCGCCGGGCGAATCCGCGTAACAATCGTCGCCGGAGGCCGGCGGCTCATCTCGGTTTCGGATGACGGCTGCGGCATGGGGCGCGAGGACGCCCTCATGGCGCCACAACGGCAGGCCACGAGCAAACTGAGGACGGCGGACGACCTGGCGGACATCGAAACGATGGGTTTCCGCGGAGAGGCCCTGCCGTCAATCGCATCGGTGTCGCGCTTCACGCTGGTCACGCGCCGAGAATCGGACACATCCGCGACCAAGGTGGAAATCAACGGCGGGGTCCTTTCGGATGTTTCGGAGTGCGGAGCACCGCCGGGCACCTGCATCGAAGTGAGGGATCTTTTCTACAACGTCCCCGCCCGCCGCGCCTTCCTGCGAGCATACGCCACGGAGCAGGCGCACGTCCGCGCGCAGTTCATCGTCCATGCCATCGCATGGCCCCACGTAGCGATGGAATTGGTCTGCGACGGCGACCAGACGAGTCGTCTGCCTCCGGCGGCTGACCGCCGCGAGCGCATCGAAGCGCTTTTCGGAGCGGGGTGGCTTGATCGGTTCTTCGCAGTTGAACGGCGCGAGGGAGACCTCCACGTTTACGGTTGGGCCGGCATGCCGGACAACACGCGCGGCGACACCGCCGGACAGTTCGTGTTCGTAAACGGACGTCCTGCAACAGCGCCGGTGCTGCAGGCCGCAATCCGGGAGTCCTATCCGCGGCTGCAGCCGGGGAGGCGTCCTGTCGTATTTCTGTTTGTCGATCTGCCCGGATCTCAGGTTGACGTAAACGTCCATCCCGCCAAGCGCGAAGTCAGGTTCCGGGCTTCAGGCGCGGTGCGCGACGCGGTTCTGGCCGCGCTCGCGACGGCCCTGCGCGGCAGCGCCCCGGATCTGAACACGGCGACATCGAATTCGCCCGGCGCGGCGAACTACCCCGGCGCGACATCTTCGTCGCAATGGGGAGCTCCGGCCGCGCAGTGGCCGAGTCCAACGACACCGAGTTCAGGCTCGCCCCACGGAGGTGGCGAAAATGCCGGGCACGGCGGTCTTGGAGGATTCGCACCGCTCCCTCCCCCGCTTCCACCCCTTGCGCCGCCACCGGTGCAAACCGTTTTCGCTCCGGTTGACGACAGGACGTTCGCGCCGCATCCAGCGACTTTTCCTTCTCGCTCCGCGCCCGATGCGACAATGTCGCCGGCCGAGTCGGAATCGGCCGCGTCGAAGCCAATGGCGCAAGGATTTGGCGCGCCTGAAGGCCGATCACCCGAGGCCGGGGTCAGGTTCAGATTCGTCGGCATGCTGCATTCCGGATACGCGCTCGTGGAGCCGCAGGGAGGCGGACTTGCGGTAGTGGATCCGGCAGCGGCGCGCGAACGAGTCGCCTACGAGCGACTGCTTCGCTCGCCGGCGTGGGCGGAGGAACAGTCGCAGGGGCTTTTGCTTCCGCAGACGGTGAAGCTTCAGCCCGTGGACGCGGGGCGCGTCCGCGAACTGCTCCCCATTCTCTCGCAGATGGGGTTTGAAGTCGAGGACTTCGGCGGCGACACCTTTGTCGTGCGGGCGCTTCCGGACGCGATTTCCGGAGTCTCCGCGCGCGAAATGCTTGAGGAGACCGCCCGCGCGTTTGCGGAGGCCGGGCCACGAAAGGGCCGCGAGAGGTGGCGTGAAGAGCGCCTCGCCTCAGTGGCCGCCCGCATCGCAGGCAGATCGCGTCGGCCAGTCGATCCGCGCGAAACGGCCGCTCTCATTCTCGAACTCGCAGCCTGCTCAATGCCCTACGCCACGCCGTCCGGGCGCCCCACCATGGTGCATTTCCCGCTGGGCGACATAGAACGCCGGCTTGGCAGATCCTAGTGGAGAACGGCGAGCGCGACCGCGCCCGCCGCGACGCAATACACGCCGAAAATCCAGAAGCGCCCGCGTTCAAGAGTTCGCACAACGAGCGACAGCGCCCCGTAGCCGACGACTGCGGCGACGACGGCGGCCGCCGCGAAACTTGCGCCGCCAAACTGCGAAGCGGCCTCCGCCTCCGCGCCAGTACTGGAGGATGCGACTTCCACAAGAATCGCTCCCGCTATGGCCGGAATCGACATCAGGAAGGAAAACTCCGCGGCCTTGGCCGCCCCCATGCCGGCAACGCGCCCGGCGCTTATCGAAGTGCCGGAGCGTGAAATTCCCGGAAGTATCGCGAAGGCCTGGCCGAGCCCCATGGCAAGCGCCCGCCAGACAGAAACATCGCCGCCGCCAGGCGAGCGCACCAGCGCCGACGCGCCAAGCAACAGCGCACCGTTCACCACCATGAGCGCGGCCACGCAGCGAGTGGAGTCATAAACAGACTCAAAGCGCTCGCCGCAGAGCGCGTAAACGATGCCGGCAGGCACCGCCGAAAGCACCACGCAGAGCGCAAAGCGCCACCCCCGGGCGCGCATACGCGCCATGTCGGAAACGACCTGGGCTATTCGACGACGGTAGAACACGCACACAGTCGCGAGAGTTCCGGCATGAAGATAGAGTTCAAGCGACGATCCGGGGGACTCAACCGACAGAGCCTTCTGGACAAGCACCAAATGGGCCGAACTGCTAACGGGAAGGAATTCCGCAAGCCCCTGCACTGCGGAAAGGATCATCAGTTTCAGGAAATCGCACATTCTACGCACCAAATGCCGCCAATGCAGAGCCGGACAACCGCAACGGCGCGGAAACTCAAAATCCCGCCCGACTCGCGGCGGCGGAGAAAATCCTACCACGCACAGGCCATGTTGGGCAAACACTTTCAATGAGCGCGACGCGACTCCGCCGTCGGGCGCGTTGCGCGCATGAAGGGAGAGTGTTATCATCCGCCCCGTGAAACGCGCCTTTCTTTTCGATCTCGACGGCACTCTCGCGGACACCGACATTTTGTGGGCGCACGCGATGGAGCGCACTCTCGCCTCTCTCGACTGCCCCGTGGAGCCGGAGTGGGCCGTCCAGACCGTGTATGGACGCGCGTGGCGCTCGATCTACGCCGACGTAACGGCAAGATTTCCGGCGCTCGGCCGCATCCCCTCGCCTGAGCTGGCGGAAATGTCCGAACCTTTTTTCCGGCGGCTCGTCTCGGAGCGCAGCGTGGCAATTCCGGGGTCCGTGGCTCTCGTGCGCCGCCTGGCGGCGTCCGGCGAATCCCTGGCCGTGGTTTCCGGATCAACGCGGCGTCAGGTAGCCGACGCCCTCAAAATGCTTGATCTCTCCGACTGTTTCGCCGCCATCGTTTCGAGCGACGACGTTCTGCGCGGCAAGCCGGATCCGGAGGGATACCTCACGGCCGCGCGCGTTCTCGAAGCGCCACCCTCGGCTTGCACGGTCTTCGAGGACAGCGCAGCCGGAGTCCGGGCAGGCAAGGCGGCGGGCATGTGGGTGGTCGCGCTTCGCCTTCCCGGACACCCGCCGCAGGACGTGTCCGCCGCCGACGAAGTGCTTTCGGACCTCGCAGACTGGAAGGCCCGCGCGTGAGTCGATTCTCGGCGTATTTTCTCGTGGGGCCGACTGCATCCGGCAAATCCGCGGTTTCCGCCGAAATCGCCCGGAGGACCGGGGCGCTTGTGGTTTCCGCGGATTCCATGCTCGTGTATCGCGGCATGGACGTCGGAACTGCAAAGCCCACGGCCGAAGAGCGCGAAGGCATGGATCTGCGCTGCATCGACATAGTCGCGCCGGACGAAGCATTCAGCGCCGGACGCTGGCTTGAAACGGCGGCGGAGGCCTTCGCCGAGGCGGAGGCGGCGGGGCGGGATGTCATTGTCGTCGGCGGCACGGGCTTTTACGTGTCCGCCCTGTTGCACGGCATAGACGCGCCACCGCCGAACCCGGATCGCCGCGAAGCGCTAGACGCCATTGCCGGTTCGGAAGGCGGAGCCGCAAAGCTTCGCGAAATGGCGGAGGATCTCAGCCCCGGCTCGACAGCGGGAATTGACGCCGCGAACCCGCGGCGCCTCGTGCGTCTCGTAGAAATCCTTGAATCCGGAGGCGCGGACAAATTCCGCACGAACACAGGGAGCGCTCCGGACCCGACTCCTCGCGACAATGGCGCGCCCCCCCCCTCCCCCACTCCACTGGCAGGCCTGTGGTTTGATCCCGAAGAACTCGCCGACAGAATAGAAAAACGAGCGCGGGCGATGTTCGATGGCGGAGCACTTCAGCGCGAAACCGCCGCGATTGCTGCGGCACACCCGACATTTGAACAATCCACAGCCGGCGCAGGCATCGGCTACGCGGAGGCGCTCGCGCTCATTCGCGGTGAAATATCGGAAAGCGAGGCGATAGACCGCGTCGCGGCGCGCACGCGACGGCTCGCGAAAAAGCAGCGTACCTGGTGGCGGCACCAGTATCCGGTCGAGTGGATTCCGGGGCCGCGCGAGGCGGCGGACATTCCCCGCGCGGCAGAGGCCGTCATGGAAGTCTGGAGGAAAAATGGAAGAATCCCCGTTGCCATCGGCGCCTCATGAAGCAACGCCGCGCAAAAGAAGCGACCCCGGACCAGAAGCCCTGAAATCGGTATTCAGGGACCGGCAAGAGGCGATGCCGCGCGAAAAATTGGCGAAGTTCGGTCCGAAGGCCCTTTCGGACGCAGAGCTCCTGGCAGTTTTCCTGCGCGTGGGGCGTCCGGGAGTGAATGTTCTCAAACTGGCCGAACTGCTGCTCGAAGCGCACGGCGGGGATCTGCGCCGGCTCTCTCACGAAAGCGCGGCGGAGCTGGAGAAGATTCGCGGCATGGGAAAAGTCCACGCTCTGGAGCTCACCGCCATGTTCGAGTTCGCGCGCAGGGCGGTGCTGCGCCCGCGCGAGGCCCAGCCGCGTCTGCATACTCCGGAAAGCGTCGCCAGGTTTCTTGCTGGTCGCGTAATGCTTGAAACGACTGAAAGCTTCTACGTGCTGCCACTCGACAAACGAATGCGCCTTTGCGCCGGCGTCCATGCCGAACGGCTGGCCGTCGCCACCGGAACGGCCGACGCGACCGGAGTGCATCCGCGCGATGTCTTTCGCGAGGCGATTAGAGCCGACGCCTGCTTCGTCGTGGTCTCTCACAACCATCCAAGCGGCGACTGCACCCCGTCGCCGCAGGACCTGCGCCTTACGCAGATGCTCATCGACGCCGGGAGGGTCGTTGGCATTCGCGTTGCCGACCACGTCGTGCTCGGCGCATTTCCACCCGGGGCCGAATCTTCGCCAGATCCGGTCCCTCGCTTCCATTCGATGCGCCAGTCAGGCGACGTCGATTTCGACTAGGGTCTAGGCCTCAAACTCCTTGACATGTCCTTGCCCGGCTTTCGGCATGCTTAGTTGTTGCCAGTCACCGTAGGGGCACTACGACTCCTGGCAACTCCTCTCCTGGCGAAACCCGTTCAGCGGATACTGCCACGAATTTTTCAGAGGGGACACTAGCGGGACTGCTGGCCCGACGGCAGAAGCGACGCGCCAAGCACCAGCGGGCCGCTTGCGAATTCAAGCACCGCACCGCGATCGATCGCGAAGGCGAGTTGCGTCCGAACCGCCTCCTGACGCTCCGCAGGGGCGTCGGCCGGAGCCAGCGCCGCAAGCAGCGATGCCTTGTCACCGTTGGGATTCGCGGCCACCCAGTCAAGCACCTCCCTCAGTTCCGGCACGGCGACGGAAGGATCGATCGACGTCGGCGCACGGAAGGAGACAAATTCGTCGCGACGCTGGTCCCTGTTTCGGAAAATCGAGAGTTTCCGGGCCTTGAGGCCGGCACGCACCGCGAAAAACAGAGACGCGACATGAATGAGCTGTTCGTGGTCCCACGCTCTCCGGATTGCCGCAAGAGCCTGGCGATCCGTCAACTCCGCGCTTTCCTTGTGGGAAATAGTGACCTGATGGGAATGACGGCAGAGTTTTAGCGCGAACTTGGCGAAGAACAACTCCTCGGCCTTGTCCCTGTCAAGAAGTTCGGATTTGTCTCCTGCGGCGGATTCCGCCGGCGATGGAGCATCGACAGGCGCTTCGGGAGCCGCGGATTCGGCGG
>DJYI01000032.1:0-3470 GCA_002448475.1 Verrucomicrobia bacterium UBA6982 | reverse complement strand
CGGGGGCTTCGACGGGAGCAGATTCGGCTGGCGCTTCGACGGGCGCTTCCGGAGCGGCAGGCGTGGCGGACTGCGCCGGAGCATCCGCAGACGCTGCGGGCGCGGGTTTCTGCTTCTTCGAGACAAGCCTGTAAAGGGTTTTCCGGGCGGCTTCGCGGCGCCACTGTTCAATTGCCTCGGGATCGGAGACGATCTCAATGCGCGACCGGTATTCGCTTTCGGAAAGTCCCGCGCATTCGGGCGTTTCCATCATTTCCGCGATCCGGCGGTTGTAGCTGTGGTGATTGGGCGGGGCAAGCAACTTGCCCGTCACGCCACAGCGCGCCACGGATGAGAACTTCCCGGAGGGAGCCTCACCGTCGATTTCGACAGCCTCGAAATACTCGGAAAAGTGCTTTGCGAGAAGGTGACGGCGCAACTCGGCCTCGTCGCGGGAAAACCACCCGCAGGAGGAACACTGGTGGAACTTGTCGTCCTTGTGCGCCTCGTCCATCTCAAGACGGGCAAGGGTGGTGTCAGGAGCCTTGAAGAAAAGGTCGGCTACGTCGCGCAGGGGCATGGCCTTGCGGCTGGCGGCTATCTTGCGTGCAAGGAACGTAAGAGCCTCCTGCTCTGGCATGAAACGGACGGAAAACGGAGGCGGAGTCCGCTGCTCGTAGGAGCCGGACGCGCCGTCGCGGCGGAAGTCGCGACGAAAATCGCGCCGCCTTTCCCCGCCGGCGGGGCCGGAGCCGTCGGGACCGGCACGACGATCACGCCCGTCGCGCCGGAACTCGCCGTCGCGCCTGCGCTGCGGACCGTCGGCGCCATTGCGCCGATCGCGCCGGAAGTCCCTGCGCCCTCCGCGACGCTCGCCTTCGTCGTCGCCATCGCGCTCGAATCGCGCGGCGCGGCGACGGAAGTCTTCAAACTGATGCTCCGAAGAATCCTTCGCCCAGGAGGGGGCGAAGGAGAGCGAAGCGAGTGGATTGTCCTGCTGGTCGGAGTCGTCGTTCATGGCTTGCGGTCCCCGGGGGTGCCGGAACTGGCTAAAACCCAATAGTGGGGGATTCGCCACGATGGTAGCATTTTTCCCCCCGAAAAGCAAAACGTTTTTTTTGGAGAACAGAAAAGCGGGCGGCGGAACCACCCGCCTCGGCTACGGTTGGACAGTCGCCGGACGCTCGATCCGGTGGCGCCCGGATGCGACGCGGACCGGCTCCTCGCCGGGGAGAACGACCGTGGCCGACGTGTTGGCGGGAATGGCGAACTCCCAGATCCACTTGCCGTCCTCGTAGCGCCATGCGCTTTCGATCGTTCCGGTCGGGGCGCGATAGGACGCGCGCACGTAGCCGACGCGCGGATCCGGCACCGGCGCCAGGACGATGCGGCGGAAGCCCGGAGCGGTCTTGTCCTCGCGGATTCCGGCCATGTAGCGGAACATCCATTCGCGCACCGCGCCGTATGCGTAGTGATTGAAGGAGTTCATGCCGTTGGGACCGAATCCGTCCGCCTTCGTGTAGGAGTTCCAGCGCTCCCAGATCGTCGTGGCGCCCTGATCCACCGAGTAGAGCCAGCTCGGAAACGCGTGCTGCAGGAGCAGCGAATACGCGACGTCCGCGGCGTCGCAGTCGCGCGTGAGGGTGTCCATGAGAATTGACGTGCCAAGGAATCCGGTCTTGAGCCTGTCGCCGCCGGACCGGATGTTTTCGAGCAGCGCGTCGCGCGTCGCGCGCGCCGCTTCCGGAGCCAGGACACCGAGGGCGAGCGCAAAGAGCGCCGGAGTCTGCATGTCGCGGAAAAGAGGGACAAGCATGCCGTCGGACGGATCGACGAACTTTTCGCGAATGAAGGCAAGCGCCCGGTCCGCCTCCTCAAGCCACTGCGACTTTTCGGAGGCGCGCCCGGCCGGCTCGGCCATTTCGGCCATCATGCGGGAGTCGAGCAGCCAGTAGCAGCATCCGAGATACTGCCAGAGGCGGAGGGCGTCCGCTGAGGGGCGGCGACTTCCGTCCGGCAGAGTGTCATGCGACGCGCCGCTGCATGACTCGAGCTTCTCGAACGAGAGCCAGTCGGCCCACTGGTGCGAACGGGCGTCCGGCGAGTCGAACTTGGTCTGGCCGATAAGGCGCACATAGCGGCTCATGGCCTCCCAGTTTTCGGCGACAATCGCAGGATCGCCGAACTGCCGCCACATGGTCCACGGAACGATGACGCCGGCGTCGGCCCATCCAAGCTGCTCACCAAGATCGCACCCGTATTGGGCCGTCGGCGCCACGCCGGTGAAGGAGCCGTTGGGCAGCTGGGTGTCGCGAACGTCTCGCATCCACTTGCGCAGAAAGCCATAGACGTCGGCCCCGTATGCGGCGGAGCGGCAGAATACCTGCGTGTCCGCCGTCCAGCCCAGACGCTCGTTGCGCTGCGGGCAGTCGGTGGGGACGGAGAGGTAATTCGAGAGCTGCCCCCACCTGACGTTGGCGATCAGGCGGTTCACGTCGGCGACGCCGGTTTCGAGGAACGCGGTTTCGGCCTCCGGCGCGATGGATGAGACCGGAATCCAGCGCAGACTGCGTATTTCAACCGGACCGGAAGCGACAATGGAGAGGTAGCGCCCTCCGAAGAACGTAAAGTGGGGGCGGAACTGCTCCTCGCCGGTTCCGGAAAAGACATAGCGCGCGAGAGTGCGGGCGAGACGGTAGTTCGTGAAATACGCCGACCCTTCCGGACCGTCGCAGCCGCGCGCCTTCGCGCCTTCGCCATCGTTCAGCATTTCGGCGGGATGCGCGGAAATGAGCGTTCCGGCGGGAGCGCAGAACACGAACTCCGGAATGGCGGCGCAGTTCTGGCCGAAATCTACGACGAGCGTTTCGCCCGCGTCCAGGGTCATCGTCTCGCCAGATCCGTATCTGCGCAGGACCCTGGCCTTGCCGAACTTTTCACTGGTGGCGCCATCCGCGCCATTCCACACCCACGCCTCGACGGGAGAAAGCGCAAGATCCTCGCGAACGCGAATCGACGGCCCGGTCATCGGAATCGGATCGCCGGGAAACTCGTTGTTCGGAACGGCCGGGGCGAATCCGAACGCAGAGGCGCACTGCGGATCCGCGAGCCAGGGGGCTGGGATGCGGGAATCGTAGTCCTCACCGTCGAAAATGGCGGCGCGGACGACCGGGCCGGCGACTCCAGAGGCGAGCCAAAGCGAATCGGTGCCGACGCGCGTCTCCGTGCCGTCGGGGTGGCGCAGGACGAGAACGGACCTGAAGGCGGAACGCTCGCCGGCGAAATCGACGATCTTGTCGCGCCACCATCCGGCTGAAACCTCGGCGGCGAAGGCGTTGGTTTCGCCTGCTCCGGTGCGCAGCATGGAGGTCACATCGCGCGCGAACGAATACTTTGTCTTGGCGAAATGGGTGAAGCCCGGCTTGAGGTAGTCGCGCACGACGCCGCGCGACGTGCGGCGAGAAACAGGCTGGCCGTTCACGTATGCCTCG
>DJYI01000144.1:59280-61973 GCA_002448475.1 Verrucomicrobia bacterium UBA6982 | reverse complement strand
ATCCGCAAGGAGCTGGGGCTGGCGCCCGACGAGACGGCGCCGAAGGCGCTGGCCGGGCGTTCGCTCAAGCCGCTGTCGCGCCAGCAGATCCGCGACATCATCGACCGCAACGCCGCCGCCATCAACGCCGCGCGCGCCGAGCGCGGGGAGAAGGCGTTCAAGACGTCGGCGCAGCTCTACGGGACCAACCAGACAACGCTGCACAACCTCGAGCAATACCGCCGCGCGGCGAGCGACTCCGTCCACCGCACCATGACGGAGTCGGAGGAGATCGCGAATTTCCAGAAAATCATCGAGGGCGATGCGTCGAAGGTCGCCGACGAGGACCGCTTCGAGACGCTGAAAATGGTCATCGCGCAGCGCGACGCGATCATCGCGAATGCGAAAGGCAATCCCAAGACCGAGGGGAATTGCGTCCTGGAATACACGACCGAAAACGGGCAGAAGATCCTGTTCGCGAGCTCCAAGAGCGAGCGCGAGACCATCCAGATGCTCGACGAGGCGTATCTCCTCCTGGACGGCGGCACGGACGTCCGGAAGCGCAACGACGCGATTGCGCTCTGCCTGACCACCTCGGTCGGGAAACCGATTCCGTTCGAGATCAAAGAGATGGCCGATTCCGTCCGGGCGGAGGCGACGGCGGTTTTCGGCGAGGGGGCGGTGGCGCAGGCGGACAAGCCCGTCTCCCGTCTGGTGAAAGGCTCCACTTTGTGCGAGGATGTGGATAAGCTGACGGCGGAAGGAAAGGCCGTGACGGCCGACAACTTCCGCGAAGCCTACCGCGCGAACTGCTTCACGCAAAGCGCGGCGAACCTGGTCGAGAGGACCGTCAAAGGATTGCTGCGCGAAATGGGCCGGAAGACCTCCGACTGCGCGAGCATCAGGGCAGACTTGGAAAAGATCATGCCGGAGACGTTTAGCGCCCTCGCGAAGGCGAAGACGGCGGACGAGGCCAAGGCGATCCTCGACGGCGCGATGGGCACGATCCGCGAGACGACGGCCAAGGAAGCGGCGGCAATCGATGCCGACGCAAAACTCGAAGGCTTCATGAACGAGGCGTTCGCCAAGGAAATCGGGGTGAAGTGGAATCCGGCGAACGGAAACCTCGCCTCCTTCCGCTATCTGGCAAACAGACAGGGCGGTGCGCTCAAGACCGACATCGCCACGGGAAAGGTCAAGGCCAACACGCCCGAGGAAATCACGGCGGAGTTCAAGAAGCTGGCGCAAAAGACGGCACATGCGCACGCGGAATTCCTGCGCGGCGCCGACGCCCTCGGGCTCTCCGGCGACGCCGTGGACCGCGTCAAGCAACATTTGCTGGGCATCAACAGCTTCAAGCGCCTCGACCTGGCCAAGGCCAAGGCGCTTGCCGGGGAAATCGACGTCAAGCCGCTGGCGGACGCATTCGCCGCCAAGGCGCCGATGGCGAAGATCTTCGAGGAAATCGGCAAATTGAACGCAAGCGCGGAGTCGAAGATCGCGGCACTCTTCGAAGGCGCCGACGAAATCGGCGCGGACGAGGTGAACAAGGGCGTGCCGCTGCTGCTTTTCATGGCGCTGGACAAGGCCCCGAATCTCGCGGTGAAACTGGAGAGCTTCCTGGCGGGCGGCGACGTCCAGAAGGCAATCGACGCGGGCGAAGGGGAACTCCCGGTCGGCGTGGCACCGGTGAACGCGTACATGGGCCGGACGCCCCTCACCCCCGCCCAGCTCGCCGCCACCCTCGGCAAGCCGGACATGCAGCCGCTCTTCGCGCAGGCGCTCATGAAGGCGGCGGACGAAGCCGGCCTCGCGCAGCTGCCGCCGGAGAAGAAGCTGGCCGCCTTCGGCGCCGGCACGGCCGCCGGACGCATCCTGCGGGAAGCCCTCGCCGCGATGCCGAAGGACATGTCGCCCACGCCGAATTTCCTCTACGGCATCGCGCGCGGCGCGGCCAGGGGAATCGACGCCGCAGGGCTTCGGTCCATCAACGAGACGGCGAAGCGCTTCGCGCAGGATGCGGCCATGCAGGGAAAGGTCCTCGCGGCCGGCTACCACAAGAGCGAGCTCCCGATGCTCGCGGAGGCCTTCGCGTTCATCAAGTCCGCGACCGGCTGCAGCGACGCGGACGCGCTCAAGAAGACGCTGGACCCGGCAAGCTCCGAGCGCCGCCTTTTCCAATACGGCGGGCGCTTCACCGCTTCAGCGGACAATTTCAAGGCGGGCCTGAAACTCATGGATTCCTTCAAGACGTGGTTCGAGAACACCGCCGCCAACGTCAAGTCCAAGAATTGCAACACGCTTACCGAAAAGAACGCCGGCAGCACGTTCCTCACGAAAGAGGGTCTCATGGGCTTCGAGAAGTTCGTCTTCGAGGACATCGCTCTCGACCCGACGTTCAACCTCGCCGCGCCGGACCCGGAGAAGGCGTTCGGCATCGAAAACAACAAGGCGATGAACTTCTTCGCCCGCGGCAACGGCTCCGGCTGCACGGGCACCGTCGCGCAGATCTCCCCCGAAAAGCGCCAGGTCGTCTATGCCGTGTTCGCCGCGCTCGAACCGCCATCCCCCCAGCCGAAAGTCGCCACGAACGTCGCCGCCAACTCCGAAACGCTCTCGAGAATCCTGCGGCATTTCGACGAAATCGTGGAACTCAAGAACGCCGGCAAGCTCGACCGCACGCACATCAACGCCGTGCTCGTGCCGGACCTCGA
>DJYI01000144.1:0-59166 GCA_002448475.1 Verrucomicrobia bacterium UBA6982 | reverse complement strand
GCACGAACCAGGGCAAGCTCATGGAGGTCTCGAACTACATCGAGCGGAGCGGTTGCACCCTCGCGGAGGCGCTGGCCGCCGCCGAGGGCAAAGGCCCCAAACCCAAGACGCTGCCCGACTACTCGACCACCACGATGAAGATCGAGGAAATCGACGGCTCGACCAAGGGCGGACGCAAACTCATGTTGGGCGACTTCGTGCGTCCGGAAAACCCGAAATACCTCGACGGGACGCGCATCCTCGGCGAGGAACAGAACCACTTCACCGTCAAAATCGGACAGGAGACGTTCACCGCCGACGGGAAAAACGGCGGCGCGGGCAACGCCGTCATCGCCAGCAGGATCGAGACCCTCTGCGGCAAGGTCCACGTGAGCCAGGCGTCCAGCGTGATGCGCGCGCTTTCGCAGGCCGCGCACCAGCCGCTCCTGCCGCTGTTGCCGGAGCAGGGCATCCAGGGCGACATCGGCAACGAGCACATCCCGCTCACCTACACGCTCTCGCGCAATGACGAAACCGGCGCCATCACCATCCGTTACTCCGAACCCGAGGGCATGCCCGTCAAGTTCCACTGGGAGACCACGGTCGCCCTCGACGGCTCTTCCACATCGACCCCCATCCAATTCACCGAAACCCTCGAGGAGTCCGGCAACAAGGCGCTCGCCAAGACGGCCGGCGGCACCAGTCCCGCCGCCAAGACGATGCAGAACTTCATCCTTGACGCGTCGGGCGCCCGGGAAAACGCCCCCGTCATGGAGAAACTCGGCCGCTTCAACGCCAAACTGCAGGAAGAGACCCGCAAGGACCTCGTCAACACCTTCGCGTTCCTCGTCAACAAGCACCTCGTCAAGAAAGACGGAGGCGGCAACCGCACCGAGGACTTCGACTGCGTGCACTACCAGTTCAACCGCGACGTGGTGGCCGGCGGAATGACCGTCAACCTGCCGGGAGGCGGCAAGGTCTCGAACGACAACTACGAAACCGCGCGCGACCAGCTCGTCCAATTCATCACCGGCGACGACAAGGCGACCTACAAGGCCGCCTCGGCCAACGTGAAGAAGCAGACGGGCCTTCTGATGTCGATCGTCACGCAATACGCTCCGAGCATGGTCAAGAACGCGTTCGTCTCCACCCTGTCCAATGGCGGACACGAAATGTCGCTCGCGGGCGGACGCAAGGGAGCCCCAAACCCCTTCCAAAAACCCCTGACCTGGACGCTCGGCAAGGCGGAGGACGGCTCGATCAAGGCTTCGGTGACCATCACCGAAGGCATCGGCTTCCTCTTCACCGCCCAGGGCCAAACGAAACTGGACGACACCACCAGCTACGAGGAAACCACCCTTGACATCACCATCCCCGCCGGCAACCTCGCCACCCTCGCAGATCAGGACTGGTCCACGTTCGACCCCGCCCCGTTCAACGCCGCCGGCAAGGACTCCGACGCGCAGCTGAAGGCCATCCCGCAGCAATTCCGCCTCGAAGCGACCGTCAACGCCTCCTACAACCTTCACTTCGACGCCCCGGCCGCCTAGCCAACCCTTCAACCCTTCAACCTTTCAACTTTTCAACTTTTCAACTTTTCAACGGGAGTCATCCATGGCACTTGACATCAACGGATACAATGCGACTTTCAGCGCATTCGTGAAGTTCGCCGATGATAGCATGCGGACAAACGGCAAGGCCGTGGCGCGGTTCGGCGAGGGCGGCGCACAGCCTCTCGGGGGCCGGACCATCGTCGCCGTGGACCCGAAGACCGACAAGGTCGGCAAGATCGGCCGTTCCCTGGAGCAGAAGGATTTCAACAACAAGGTCCGCACCGCCTTCCGCAACGCCATCATCGACATGTTCGGCGGGGAGAACAAGATCCCCGCGAGCGTGAAGAAGGCGATGCTGCTCTCCGACTACGACAAGGGCAAGCCTCTCACGGCGCGGCGCATCATGGCCGTCAAGAGCGCCATCGACGCGAACGGGGTGATGAAGCAGAAGGGAGTCGAGGAAACCATGCTGCAGACGGCGCTAGACAAGGGCTATGCGAAGGGCGAGATGCCCAAACTCGCCAAGGCTGCGAATCTTCTCGCGCAGGTCAAGGGCTGCTCCGTGGAGCAGGCCTTCGAGGAGGTGGCGACGCCCGGCTCCAAGGCCAACCGCCTCATGAACTACGGCGGGCGCTTCATGCAGAGCGCCGACAACTTCAAGAACGGTCTGAGGCTTATCGACTCCTTCGACAAGTGGTTCGACGAAACCAACGTGGCGCTGCATAAAGTCCATCCCAACACACTGACAGCGCATTTCGAGGAAGGCATGTCCAAGACGCTCCTCAACGGCTGGGAAACGATGTTCACGGATGCCTACAAGATTCCCGTCGAGCGTTTCGTGTTCGAGGGATTCGCCAACGATCCCGCCGTGAATCTTGCCGAAAAGAACACGAACAAGCTCTTCGGCATGGAGAACAACCATGCTATGAGCTGCATCGCCCGCGACATGATGAGCGGGCGCACCCAGACGATTTCGCAGATTCCCCCGGAAAAGCGTTTGACCTTCTTCAAGGCCCTGAGTACACTCAACCCACTCGTGTCGAGCGCCGAAGAGGCGCAGGTTCCGCAACCCGATCGCCATGCCATCAAGAGCAGGCTCCTCGACGCGCCCGTCGCGCGCATTCTCAAGAATCTTGACGCGCTGATCGCGCTCGATTCGCAGAAGAAGCTCACGGCGAAGAATCTCGTCAAGCTTTGCTTCCCCGAAATCAAGGAACCAAGCGAAGATCCGGTCTCCGATGTCGTGGATCTCGTCGACAAGTGGGATGACGAGATGAACACATACGGAGACGAATGCAAGTATCCCGAAGACGGCGATAGCATGACCGAGGCCATGAAGTCCACTGGTTGTTCCGTCGAAGAGGCGGAGCAGATAGCCAAGGGCAAGCTGCAATTGCCGAACGTGCCGTATTTTTCGTCCGGAACGCTGGGGCTGAAGGACGGACCCGAGGCGGCGCGCAATCAGCTCATCGGCGATCTCGACCGCGGCATCGGCTACAACTACACGGGCGGCCCCCAACTCCTCAAAACGACCGGCTTCCGGTTCAACCTCCCCGGCGGCGAGAGCCTTTTCGCAAACAAAACCGAGCAGTTCAAGGGCAACATCCCCGTCATTGCGGACAAACTCGAAGCACTTTGCGGCCCGACGCACAAGGCCCAGGCCAGAAGCCTCCTCATGATGACGTGCCAGTCCGGCCTCGGTCTGCTCCTCAAAGGCCTCAAGTCCTACGGCGTCGAATCCACCGAGCATTCCTCCGTCGATTTCACGATCACCAAGAACAACGACACCGGCGATATCTCCATCCGCTATTCGAGCCCCAAAGAACTGCCGTTCGCGTTCGAGTGGACCGCCACCATCAAGCCCGACGGCTACGTCAGCTCCACGCCAATCCGATTCACCGACGCCGAGACGCTCCAAAAGGATACGGCCGCCGCCACCCCCGTGCTCACGGAGGCTATCCTTTTGGCAGGCCATCAGGACAAGGCGGCGGTTGACAGGATCGTCGCGGGCCTGATCGACAAGACGAGGGGCGACCGCGAACTGCTGTCGCTGCTCACGGCGAAGGACGGCGCCGCCGCCAGGAACATCGCGATGAACGGCGAAATGGTCTTGCGCTCCGACGCGGAAATCACGAAGCGTCTGGAGGCGCTGCGCGCAAACGTGGACGAGCTGCGCACGGCGGCGGGCGGCGACAAGCGCGTCTTCGACATCGCCATGGGGCAGCTGAAGCGCCTCGGAGGCAAGGCGCTGCCGAGCGGCACGATCACGCAAATCGTCGAGTTGACCGCCAAGGCGGACGTCTCCGCGCTGAAAGGTCTTTCCGCCAAGTCTTCGGCATCGGCGCTGACCAAGGCCATGTGCGCCATGGACCGCATCGTAACCGACATCTGCGGCAAGACGCAGGTCATGAAGAACTTTGGCTTCAGCATGGCGGCCGAGGGCTCCACCGTGAACAGCATGATCATGGGACTCGTGTTCGCGAGGATGGACGCGCGTTCGCTCGGCGGCATCAAGGCGACGTTCTATTCCAACACAAACGTCCAGGTAAAGGCGGCGCTGGACAAACTCGACAACTATGAATTCCCGAAAGGCTCGCACTACGATGCAAAGACGAAAGAGGCAATGCATCGCATGGCGCATTCGCTTGGCTGGACGTTCCGAGTGGACTTTGGCGAGATGCTCTGCGACGCCCTGGGCCAGGAAGAGGCCGACCCGCTTCCAGACCCGGAAGAAGAAGTCGAGCCGGATCCCGACATCGTCAAGGCGGTGACCAATCTGGTCGAGAAGCAGATGACCGAAGTGCACCACGAACTTCTCGAGTAGGATCGGGGCCTAACGGCCCCTCGCCAGCGCCTCCGTTCAACCGTTCAACCATTCAACCGTTCAACTTTTCAAACAGGAGAAAAAACAACCATGGCACTCGACATCAACGGATACAACGCAACGTTCAAGGCTTTCACCGACTTCGCGACGCAGAGCGTCGAAGCGGGGAAGAGCAAGGCGGTCGCCCGCGCGGGCGGCGAAGGCGCCCTCGCGGGCCGCACCATAACTGCTGCGCAGGGCGATTCCTTGCGCCACATGTTCAAATGGACGCGCTCGGAAGACAACCAGGCGGCGAACAATATCGCGCGAGATCTCTTCAAAAAAGCGATTACCGACATGTTCGGCGGGGTGAAAAACATCCCCGCCAGTGTGCAGAAGGCGATGCTCATGTCCGACTACGGCAAGGGCAAGCCGCTCACGGCGCGCCGCATCATGGCCGTCAAGGCGGCCGTCGACGCCCACCTCTCCGCCCCTCCCGACAAGCTCGACGTCCAGGTCCTCGGCAGGACCGTCACCTTCGAGAAGTGGCACTACGAGGGCCTGGTCGCGGCGATGCCCGAATCCCAGCACCCGCGCGGCCTCGAAGGCCGCGCCCAGCTCGCCGACATGATCCGGAACACGCTCGCCAACCGCATCGAGAACGGCCTCAAGATCCTCCAGGAAGTCCGCGCCGGAATGGGATTCAGGCACGCGGCCTCCGCCGCCAACGTCGCCGACCTCACCCTCGCGCTCCACGCGATCGGCCTCTCGAACGGCGACAAGCTCCCGGACGGCTCCTTCTCCGTGGCCGACCCCGACGGCAACCTCGCCCGGTGGCTCGACACCTCGGACGAGGTCTACCTGCGCAAGTCCACCCACCTCGAGGCCTACCAGAAGATGACCGTGGACGGCCACCGCAACATCCTGCGCGGCATCGACGTGCCCGCAGGCCAGAACGGCCTCCTCGCCGGCATGCGGACCGTCCACTACGGTACCATCCCCGATCTGAAGACGCCGGACGGCAACGGCCCGAACCGCCGGCTGTTCCTCAAGTGCGAAAGCCACGGCTGCTACCACAACCCGCTCTCCAAGGCGGACGAGGCGGCCGGCCTGACGCCGAACATGCGCCCGCGCCAGGCGCGCGACGGCGACTGGTCCGAAACTATCCGCCACACCTTCTCGTACTTCGAGACGCGCGGCGCGGACCCGACGGCGGGCGGCGCCCGCAAGGAGCACATGACCGCCGGCATGAAGTCGGCGATCGAGCGCGCGGTCCAGGACCTCAAGGCGGGCGGTCGCGCCGACCTCGCCGACACGCTGACCTCGCGCAACGTGAAGAAGGGCGGTTCGGCGCTGCTCTTCGACAACCTCTTCAAGGCCATCGACGCGGAACCCGAAAACGCCTTACTGCGGAAGGTCGTCAACGACCTCATCGCGGCCGCGAAGGCCGACATCGGGGACAAGCACGGCACCGCCATCGCCCGCCTCGGCAACGAGGTCATGGTCGACGAGGCGGACCTCGCGGCCTTCGCGCCGAACCCCGTGCCGTTCCGGATCAAGGGCGCGGCCGCGCAGCAGATCACCGACGTCCTCATGGACAACAGCGACCTCAGGAACGACCCCGACGCAACCTCCAAGCTCAGGAGCAGGATGAACGCCATCGCCAAGTCGGAGATCACCGTGCACATCGCGGACCAGATCGGCGTGAAGCTGCTCGGCAAGGGCAAGGACGGGACGCCGTTCGTCGACCTCGGCAAGATGGACACCTCGTTCGACAAGGACATCATGCGCGACGTCGGCTGGACCATCGACGGGCGTCCCGTCCCCAAGGATCCGAAAGTCGCGCGTGACATGCTCGCCCGCTTCGTCTCCGGCAACGAGAACGCGATCTACGATGAGGCCGACAACGAGCTCAAGACCAAGGTCCACATCCTCATGGGCTGCATGCACCAGGGCGTGTCCGCGTGCGCCATGGAGGGCACGGGTTTCGCATTCAACGACAAGCCGGGCCCGTTGGCCCGTCTGGGCGGCAACGAACACCCGGACGGCGGGAAAAAGACCCAGTCCTTCGCCCTCACAAGGGACGATAGCGGCAACATCGTCATCGACCACAAGGTCCATTTCGTCGGCGGCGTGCTGATGCAAATCTCCAACGGCGGCGACCGCTTCTTGCAGAAGAAGACCGACAAGAACGGCGGCATGGACTACGGAATCAAGATCACCATTCCCCGGGCCGACCTCGACCGGCTTGGCTCCGCCGACTGGACGCACTACGATCCCAAGCAGGTCAACCAAGCGCTGGGCGACACGAACCTCCCCAACCGCTTCTCCACGGCGGAGGATCTCGTGCCGAACCAGTTCCGCTTCACCGGCTCGGTCGATGTCACCTGCGAAATCCGGGCCACCAGCCTGCACGATCTGGGGGAGGATCTCTAGCCATCCTTCCTCCCTCCCGCGCCCGTTCCTGCCAATGGCGGCGCGGGAGGGCCCCTCAATCCTGTAGCCGGAGCTCCCATGCCCATCGACGTCAACAACTACAACGCGCAGTTCAGCCAGTTCGTCCAGTTCGCCGAGCGGCAGATGCAGGCGGGCAAGGCCAAGGCGTTCGCCAGCCTGGGCGCCGAAGGCGCGACGAGACTCGCGGCCCGCGACATCAAGCCCGGAAGCGGCGACAGCGTCCACGCCTGGATTCGGTACAAGGACTCCAAGATCGCGAACGACGCGGTCCGCGAACTCTTCCGGCAGTCCGTCGCCGCGATGTTCGACGGCGACGTGGGCGGAGAAGAGATGCTCGGCATAAACATGCTCGCCGGCGGACTCGTGGCAGCGCGTCTGGGACAAGACGCCCTGCGCTCGATTCAGGGGGCTTTGAAATCGACGACGGCCGGGCAGCTTTACGCCTGTTACGCCGACCTGAAAATAACGAAATTCGACAAAGAAGGCATTCTGACGGAAATCGAGACGGAAGCCGTCCACCAGACGGCCGCTGAAATGCAAAACGAGCTGGAGCAGATCGTCGACACGGTCACGGAAGCCCTGGGAGACGCGAAGCTGACAATTCCGGAATACAAAGGCCAAGTCAAAGAGCTTGACGGCCTGCCGGAAATCTTCAACAGCGTCCGCGACCTGTCCAGCCAGCTGCACGCCGACCTGATCGAACAAGCTCGCCTGGCCGCCGCACAGCAGAACCACGCGAACCCCGTGCCTCCGAACGGCCCGCAGGGCGAAAACGTCATCATCGAACCGTAGGCGCGCCGTCGTGGCCGGCGGACAGCCAGCCACCAGGAGCCGGCCAGAATGAAGCGATGAAGAAGAAAGCAGAGATACACCGATACAGGCGATTTGGCGGGTATGACTACTCGCGAGGCGGGTATCTCTTTATCACCGTATCGCTGGAGCCAAGGCGCCAGGCCCTGGGGCGGGTGGTTGGAGGTTGGCTGGCTGACAGCCAGCCAACAGGAACTCACGAAGGCCAGCTTCCAGCTGCTCATGATGGCCGGCTGTCAGCCGGCCTACTACTCACCCCGGCTGGCGTGGCTGTGGAGAAGGCGCTGCTCGAAACCCCGCGCTTCGTTCCCGGCGTGGCTCTGATAAGCCATGTCATCATGCCCGACCATGTGCATCTGCTGATCTACCTTAAGCCAAATCTCCCGGAGCCGCTGAAGACCATGAGCCGATTCATGGCGGGGTTCAAGCGCGTGGCGGAGAAAAATGCCGGCATCACCTGGCAGCAGGGCTACCACGACCGAATCTGCCTTTCGCGCTTCATCAAGGAAAAGGTCGCTGCCTACATAGCCGCCAATCCGCTCAAATGGCTGCTCATGCACGGCCCAGACGCGCCACTCAAGGTCCAAGAGCCGCTGGATTCGCCGCGCTTTCAGGAAACCGAATGGTGGACTGCGGCCGGCAACCTCGCGCTGCTTTCGCCGGAGCGCCGAATCGCGGCGGTCAGCGTCTCCCGCTCGCTTCGCCCCGGTGACATCCCCGCCGTGGTGGCGCGGCTCATGAAGGCGGCGCGGGAAGGCTGGGTCGTGGCCAGCACGTTCATTTCGCCCGGCGAGATTGCGGTCCGCCTGGCCCTCGAAGCCGAAAAACTGCCCTGCATCAAGGCGGTGCCGGATTCGCTGGAAATGGTCTATCGACCCAAGGTTGAGGAGACGCGCGGCCTTTTCGGCACAGGCGCTTGTTCGTGCAACCTTGCTCGCCTTGTCGTCTTGCGTCTGGCGCCTTGGGCCTTGCCAGACGCCGGACGCCAGACGCAAGACGATTCGCGCAATGCGGTGGATTCGGCCGTGCAGAACGGATAGAACGCGTAGCAGGGGCGAGGGGTAAGGCTGCACGTTCTTCACGTTCTACACGGCTATGGCAGCGCGGCCTTGCCAGGAATGATCAGCGCGGCGGATTTAAATCCAAGAAAATTGTGACTTTTTTGGATTTGACTCCAAGATTCTCTTGATCTAGAATCAAACGCCGAGGTGACACCCATGTTCATCAAACGCGAAATCGATGCCTTTTTCTCGGAGCGGATGTTCGGCGGCAAGGTTCTTGTCGTCTATGGCCCGCGGCAGTCTGGAAAAACGACGGCCATCGAGCATTTTCTTTCCGGCGCCGGGCTGGCGGGGGACGTCGTGACGTTCAACGGCGACGAGACCTCCGACCGGGAGCTGCTCGCGGACGCCTCGGCGGAGCGGTTGAAGATGCTCGTCGGGCGGAAGAAGGTGATCTTCGTCGACGAGGCGCACAAGATTCCGGAGATCGGCTGGGTGCTGAAACGGATCTACGACAAGGTGAAGGGCGTCCAGGCGATCGCATCGGGTTCGTCCAGCGAGGCGCTGGCGGAGAAAACCGAGGAGCCCCTCACCGGGCGGAAGTTCGAATACACGCTTCTGCCGCCGTCCTTCAGGGAGCTTTCGGACGCGAGCTCGCCCGCCGACGAGATGCGCCTTCTCGAGCAGCGGCTCGTCTTCGGGTCGTATCCCGACGTGGTTGCGCATCCCGGCGACGAGGTCGCCCGGATCCGCGAAATCGGGAAGGGATACCTCTACAAGGACGTCCTCAGCCACGAAGCAATCAAGAAGCCGGAGCTTCTGGACCGGCTCCTGCGCGCGCTGGCGTTCCAGATCGGACAGGAGGTCTCGTATTCGGAAATCGGCGAAACGACCGGCTGCGACTCCAAGACCGTCGCCAAATACGTGGACATCCTGGAGAAGGCGTTCATCGTGTTCCGGCTCGGCAGCTATTCCAGGAATCTCCGCCGCGAGCTGAAAAAGAGCAAGAAGGTCTATTTCTACGACTGCGGCATCCGGAACTACGTCCTCGGCGACTGGCGGCCGCTCGCGCAACGCGGGCCGGACGAGGCGGGACACATCTGGGAGAACTGGTTCGTTGCCGAACGCAGGAAGCGGCTGCTTGCCGATGCGCCGGAGACGCGGATGTTCTTCTGGCGGACGGCGCAGGGACAGGAGGTCGACCTTCTGGAGGAATCTGCCGGCGACTTGAAGGCATACGAACTGAAATGGAATCCGCGAAAGGAACGAAAGGCGGTCGCCAAGACGTTTCGGGACGCCTATCCGGAGGCGGAGTGCACGGCCGTTTCCACGAAGGACTTTCCGCCGTTTCTTCTCTGACGGACCATGGAACCCGCCATCGTGAGTCTCGGGCCTTGCCCGACCAAGAAAACTCTCCTGGAATTCTATGCGTGGCAATCGACAAGGACGGCGCCAGTCCCTGCGAGTTTTCGGCGAAGCACCGAATCGACAACCCTTTCGCGATACTGTTTCATGGGCGAGGATTCTACAAAACGATGAAGAGATAGTCAAGGAAATTCGGTAGATTATCCTGTTTTTATTCGGTAGATTATCCTGTTTTTATTCGGCAGATTGTCCGTTTGCTCTGGCTCGGCACCCGGCATTCGCTTCCGGGTGAAGGCGCATCTCCCCTAGCGAGCGGCGGACGCGGCGTGGTCGCGTCCCTACCGGGGGAAACGTCTCCCGGACGGGAGGGACGAGCGGCGCGGGAACGGATACGACTGCTTCGCCGACGGCTCGCTGACAGAGGCGCCGTCGAATCGGTCTGGCACGAGGCGCCCGCGCCTCCTATGTCCGGAAGAAGCGCCGCCACTCGCCCGCAAGGTAGAGCGGCAGGACCCGGATGTCGCCGTAGGCGGCGAAATTCTCCTGCGAGACGCGAAGTCCGACCGGCGCCCGCTTCTCCCGCAGGAACAGGTGCATGCTCTGCATCGACCCGGTCGTTCCGGACTTGACCTCGACGGGAAGGATGCTTGCGCCGTTCTGGACGAGATAGTCCACCTCGGCGTTGCTGCCGCGGGCCTCCCGCTGCCAGTAGAAGAGCTGGGGCTCCGTCCACGGATCGCCGGACTTCGCCAGCTCGAGACCGGCGAACAGCTCCGCCAGCCGCCCGCGGTTCACGAACTTCTCCGGCGGGTCGGCGATCCATTCGGAACCCGCAAGTCCGCTTTCCCGGAGATAAAGCCCGGTATCGAGCAGGAGGAACTTGGCGCATTTCGGATCGACGTCCCCGCCGAGAGGGAGGCCTCCCGCGCGGGAAGCCGTCACGCGAACGACGAGACGGGCCAGTTCGAGAAGCTCGACGGCTTCCTTCCCTTTCCTGGTGTCAAGGCCCGCGGCCGGGTCGGTGAAGACGAACTTTCCTCCAGTCTGGCGGACGACGGACGCCAGGGACGCCCGGATCCGATCCGGCGGGACCCGTTTCTTGTATTTTCCGAAATCGGCCTTGAGCGAGACGAGGATGTCGTCCTGTTCCCGCAGGGCCGCAAGAAGGCTTCGCGTACGGGCGTATTTCGCCACGACCGCGGGCATTCCGCCGACGACGAGGAAGGTCTTCAGGTGATCCAGAAGCCGTTCGTGCAGCGCCGGGTCGAGAGGACGGTCGAATCCGCACCGGCGGGCGCCCTCCAGAAGCCGCCTCTCGCCGAGGACATCAAGAAAGTCGCGGAACGCGAAGGGGTGAAGGAATGCGTTCCGGATGCGGCCGACGCCGAAATCCCCGATTTCCCGAAACGCGAAGTCGAGGAGGGAGCCCGTCGCCACCACGTGCAACCCGGGTCTTTCCTCGTAGAAGTAGCGCAACGCCTCGATGGCGCGCGGACACGCCTGGATTTCGTCGAAAAACAGGAGCGACTCCCCGTTCACGAGCGGAACCCCGAATCGCATTTCCAGTTTTTCGCAAATGCCCGGGATGTCGAAATCGCCGGCAAAGAAGGACTTCGCCGTCGAATCACGTTCGAAGTCGACGGCAAGGAAGTGCCGGAACGATTCGGCAAGATGCCGCACCGCGGATGTCTTCCCCGTCTGCCGCGCACCTCGGAGCATCAACGGTTTCCGGTCGGGGTCAGACTTCCATGCCGCCAAAGCGGCGTCGATTTCGCGTTCGTGATACACGAAGAATGCTCCTTTTTGCGTGAAAACACACCCGATTATTTTCATTTATTGCAAAAAGTCAACCCGAAAACACCGTAAGAATGCAAAAAAGTCAACCCGAAAATTGACATCGATTTGCAGAATGTCGGCCCGAGAGGCTCGGCATTCGCTCCCGGATGAAGGAGCATCTCCCGTAGCGAGCGGCGGACGCGGCGTGGTCGCGTCCATACCGGGGGAAACGTCTCACGGACGGGAGGGACGAGCGGGACCGGCGCGCCAGACGATTCGCGCAATGATGCCGATTGAGCCGTGCTCCCCGGGCGAATTTCGTGATTGAAAACAGAAGCCCAACCTGATAGAGTTCCGGCCATTGATAAAACTTGTGGAACTCCAAGTTTCGACATTTCAAAAAGACCATGATCATCGCGAGGAACGAATCCCCTGAAGAGATCTGGCCAGCCATGCACAACGGGCTAGCCAAGTTCGCCACCATACTGCTGGCCTCCTGCCTGCTTTTCGCCGGGTGCGGCGGGCGCGACGCCGCCGGCGACGCGCCAGCCGACGCGCCAGCGGGCCGTCCCGATGACGGCCCTCTCGTGCTGGCCTTCATGCCGGAGGTCCCGCCCTACACCTATCTCGACCCCGTCACGGGCGAGCCCGCCGGAATCGACGTGGAGATCGTCCGCGCCGCCGCCGCGAAGCTCGGCCGGGAGCTCGAAATCCGGATCCTCCCCTTCGCCGAGATTCTCTCCTCGGTCAAGAATGGCGACGCCGACTTCGCCGCCGCCGCGATCACGATCCTGGACGGCCGCCGCCGCAACTTCGATTTCTCGATCCCCTACGCCGAGGAGGGCTGCGTGTTCCTCTACCGCGCCGGAGAGGAGCCGCCAACGATGATCCGCGCCGAATCGCTCCGCGTCGGCGTCGTGGACTCCATGTCCAGCGACGTCTATCTCACGCGCCACGGCATCGACCCCTTCCGCTACGAGTCGCTGCACGACGCCGAAGAAGACCTCCGCGCCGGCCGCCTCGACGCCGTCTTCTACGACAGGCCGGCGCTCGCCACGGCCGCGGCGGCCTCCGGCGGCGCGCTCGCCGTCACGCCCCTCGAAACGCGCGAGTTCTACGGCATCGGCGTCCGCAAGGGCCGCCCCGACCTCCTGGAGGCCGTGAACGACGCCATCCGCCAGCGCAACGGAGGAACCGCGCAATGAAGATCGACCGCACTCTCGCACTCCGCCTGTCGCTCGCCGTCGGCGCGGCGTTCCTCGCCTCCCTCGCGCTCACGTGGCTCATGCACGACCGCATGACGGCGCGCGACGCCAACCGCCTCATCGACATGGCGTTCGAGGACGTCAAGGGAGCCATCACCGAGGCGGTTGACCGCCGCCTGGTCCGCCAGGCGATGATCTTCCGCGACCGCATCCCCGCGCTGCGCGCCGAGCCGGTCTGGCAGGACCCGGCCGCGTCGGTCGCCCGCCTCCGCGAGGTGGCGAACGAGCTGCGGGTGGACGAACTCTGCGTGATTGACGCGAACGGCATCCTCACCCACAGCGCCGACGCGCGCGACATCGGGTTCGACTTCCGGACAATCGGCGGACAGGCCGGCGAGTTCGTGTCCCTGCTGGACAACCAGACGGAGTTCGCCCAGTCGCTGCGCCCAAATTCGCGCGCCGGAGACCCCATCAAATACGTGGGCGTGTGGCTGCCCGGAGGCGGGTTCGTCCAGGTCGGCTGCCGCGAGGCCTCGGTGCGGCGCCTCGCGCGTTCGGCCGTCACCGGCCTCACCCACAACCGCCACGTGAGCGGAAAGGACGGCTACATCGTCATCACGACCGCGCGCGGGGCGATCGTCTCGCATCCCGATCCGACGCTCGAGACCGGCTTCTGGAAGGACCCCGGCCCGGACTGCTACTGGCAGCGGCGCGACATCGAGGGCTTTCCGGTCTATGCCGTCGTGCCGAAGCACGCGGCCGTCGTCGAGCGGCGCGTGCTCGTCGGCACCTCCGCGTTCCTCAACGCCGCCGCGCTCGTTCTCGCAGCCGTGCTTGTCGGTCTCGTGATCGCGGGCTGGGTCCGCGCGCAGGTCCGCGCCCGCCGCGCCAAGGAGATGGCGATGGCCGCGAGCATCCAGGAGAACGCCATCCCGCGCGTCTTCCCCCCCTTCCCGGAGGAGAAGCGCGTCGATCTCTACGCGAACATGAAGCCCGCGCGCGACGTTGGCGGCGACTTCTACGACTTCTACTTCACGGGGCCGGACCGCCTCGCCTTCCTCGTCGCCGACGTGAGCGACAAGGGCGTCCCAGCCGCGCTCTTCATGATGCGCGCCAAGACGCTCCTCAAGAACCTCGCGCAGTCCGGCCGGTCGCTCGCCGAGGCCGTGGCGGAGGCCAACGAGGCGCTCTGCGAGGGCAACGCCGCGAACATGTTCGTGACCGCTTGGGTCGGCGAGATCGAGCTCGGCACTGGCCTCGTGCGCTACGTGAATGCCGGGCACAACCCGCCCGTCGTCCTTCGCGCGAAGGACGGCTCCGCCGCCTATCTGCGCTCGCGCCCGGGTCTCGTGCTCGGCGCGATGCCCGGAGCGAAATACCGCGCGGGCGAGACCTCGCTCGAGCCGGGCGACGCAATCTACCTCTACACCGACGGCATAACCGAGCAGACCGACCCGCGCGGCGAACTCTTCGGCGAGGAGCGCCTCCGCGCCAGCCTCGAAGGCGGCGGCTTCCTCAAGCGCCCCGAGAGCTGCGCCGGCGCGATCCTCGCCCTTGTCGAGGCCCATGCGGCCGGCACGGAGCAGTCCGACGACCGGACCCAGCTTCTGCTCCGCTGGCGCGGCCCTGCAGGCGCGGCCCTGTAACCTCGCCCCGCCCGCGCGTGTAAACCCGGCAGAAAACCTTTCACCCTTTTAACTTTTCAAGGAGTTCCCCCATGCCCATCAACCTCGCCAACGTCAACATCTCCCTCCAGCAGTTCCAGGACATCTCGTCCGGCAAATACAACGCCGGCGAGGTGAAGCTCGAAAGCGAAACCACGCTCGGCAAGATCAACAACCACGTCCACCGCACCGGCGCCAACGACAAGTTCCTCTCCCACGAGGAGGTGCTCGCCATCAAGAACGCCTTCGTGAAGGCGCTCTCCTCCCACGGCGTCGCCGAGGCGGAAATCGGCCGCATCCGCCGCGATCTCGGCCTCGCGGCGGACGCCGGGATCGACAAGACGCTCCACGCGCGCAGCCTCAAGCCGCTCACGCGCCAGCAGGTGCGCGAGATCCTCGACCGCAACGCCGCCGCGATCAACGCGTCCCGGACCGAGAACGGGGACCGCGTCTTCATCGCGCCCGCGGCCCGTCTTCCGGGCGCCGACGCGGCCGCCCGCGCCGCGCGGGGCGACGAGGTCAACGCGGCGCTCGCCGGCACGCGCAGCACGTCGGAGCACGCGGGCGTGGCGCTCGCCGAGGCGGTCGTCGCGGGCGACGTGGACTTCCGCTCCTACGAGGACAGCCAGGCGCTCGCCGCGCAGGCCCGCGCCCAGCTCGCGCAGATCCTCGAAAAGACGAAGGGCGCCCCGAGCGCGGAGCGCGAGGCGGTGGTCGAGTTCCGCCTCCGCGCCACGGGCCAGAGCGTCCGCATCCCGACCGGCCGGAGCGAGGCGGCGTTCGTCCGCAGGCTCGAGGAGATGCTCGTGCGCCTCAACGCCGTCCAGGGAACCGACGAGCGCAGCATCGCCGTGCGCACGGCGTTCGGCGCGATCGAGGGCGCGGCCGCGCGCCGCGACTGGCTCGACGGCCTCGCGGGCGCGCCCGACGCGGGCTTCAAGGTCCGCACCGCCGCGATCCTGATGCTGACGGAGGCCGGCATCGACGACTACGAGACGCTTTCGCTCGTGAACCGCGTCGACGACGAGGACGCGCTCGCGTTCGCCAGGTCGCTCGCGGCGCTGGACGGCCGCTTCCGCGGCGACGCGCTCCGCGGCGACCAGGCCATGCTGTCGCTAGCGCATCTCGCCGCAGACGGCGTCGAAGTCCCGCAGGACGCCCGCGCCGCCATCCCCGCGACCTCGCCAAAGCAGTGGAACGCCGCGATCCGGCAGGCCATCAGCGGCAACGAGCCGGAGAAGCTGCCGCACGACGTCCGCGCGCTGCTCGACGCCCTTCCCGGCCGCCTGCGCGACCAATTCGGGCCGGACTTCATCGACGTCGGCGAAACCGGCGTCCGGTTCATCGGCTCGGCGGACTCCTACGAGGTCGCCCCGGAGGACCTTGAGGACCGCATCACGGCGGAGAATCTCCGCGACCGGCTCGACGCCCTCGTGCAGAGAAAGGCGGCCGAGCGCTACGCGGGCGGCCTCATCGACCGTGCGATCGTGGCGGCCGGCGGCGGCGAGGAGAACTCGCCCTATCTCTGGAACGACTGGGAAACGACCCGCCCGGCGCTCAAGGAGCGCCTCCTCGCCGCGCGCACCGCGGCCGAGGCGGACGCCGTCTTCGCCGAGTCCCGCCCGGAGATCGAGGCCGACGCGCGGCGCTTCGCAGCCGTCCAGCTCGCCCGCAACAAGGCCGCGGCCTGGTACCGCGACGCGCTCGCCCGGCGCCTGGACGTCCCGTCCGCCTGCCTTTCCTCCGGTTTGGAGCTGGACCGTTTCGGGCGCCGGGCCGGGGAGCTCGCCGACGCGATCCGCCGGGGCCAGCATCCCGCCGCCACCGACGCGGAGATCGAGGCCGCCTTCCGCAGCTACGCCGAGAACGCCGCGGCCTCGCGCGCCGACGCCATCGCGACCGTGGAGCGGATGGACCTTCCCCCGGCGCTCCGCGACGCGGTCAAGGACCACGTGCTCGCCATCGACCGGCCGGAGAAGCTCGACGTCGCGGCGACCGTGGCGGCCGCGCGGGCCGGACTGGGCGCGCTGGTCGCCGCCGTCGACGCGGCGCTCGTCCCCGGCGCTCCGAAGGAGGCGGTCTACGCGGCGATGAAGCCCGTCGCGGAACAGTTCGGGCGCGTCGTGCGCGGGCTCTTCCCGCCCGAGGCGGAGTTCGGCGCCGAGGAGCAGTTCACCCACGGAACGGTCGTCTCGGCGACCGTCATCCACGACATCCCCGGCTTCGCCGAGAGGCTCGTCGACTTCTTCGCGCGCCCCGACGTCCGGGCCGACGAAAAGGATCTCTTCAAGCGGGACAAGCCCGCGTTCGCCAGCGGAATGTTCAAGATGGCGCTGCCGCCCGGCGGCGTCAAGGTCGAGCTGGCCGCGTCGCTCGGGACGTCTTCGATGCCGCCCTTCCACGCCCAGGCGCTGATGAAGGCCTTCGAGGAGGCGGGGCTCGGCGCCCTCTCCGTCGCCGAGCGCATGGCGATGCTCCGTCCGTCGCACCCCGCCGGATCGGCGCTCGCCTCCGCCGTCGCCCAGGCGCCGGGCCTGGTCTCCCCGGACCGGCTGCGCGAACTGGCCGTGCCGATCCTCCGCTCCCTCGCCGGCGCCGCCGACGTCGCGCTGCCCCCGGCCGACCGCGCGCGTCTGGAGGCGGCGCTCGCCAAATACGCCGGCGGTCTCTCCGAGGCTGACAAGGCGCGCCTGCGCGAATACGCCGAATCCCTAGACTTCTCCGAGGCAGCCGCACCCGACAGCGAAAAGGCCGTCGCCCGGCACCTCGACGAAATCTGCGGCGGCGGCGGCCTCGACAACCCCGCCTCCTCCGCCTCACGCCGCGCCCTCGCCGCCGGGTTCGCGCTCGCGGACCTGCCGACGCTCGCCCGCGTGGCCTACGTCGTCGAAGGCGGCGGGGCGGTCATGGACGCAACGATCGACGCCGTCCTCGACCCGCAGAGCGACTTCCGCCGGGGCTGGGACGCGGCGCTGCTGTGCCACCACGGCGTCAACGGCCGGCCCGAGCGCCTCGCGACGCTCGCCCCCGGGATCAAGATCGGCATCGCGGCGGCCGTCCGCGCCTGCGAGGACGACGCGGACCTGCTCGCCATCGTCACCGCGGGCATCGACCGCGTGACCGCGAACGGCGCGGGCCAGATCCGCGGCGTGACCGCCGTCGCGCGCATCGTCGCGGACGTCCGCGCCAACATCGAGGAGCTGCGCGAGGCCACCGCCGGCGACCCCGACGCCTACGCCGCCGGCCTGGAGATGCTCAAGGGGCTCGAGGCGCGGCGCGTCCCGCCGGGCTTCGTCAGGCACCTCGTCGACTCCGTCCGCCGCGCCCCGGTGGACGCCCTCGCGAAGCTCCGCGCCCGCTCCTCCGCCGCCGAAATCCACGCCGCGCTCCTCCAGTTCAACCGCAACGCCGACGCCATCCTCGACGCCAAGAAGGCGCAGGGCCTGCTCGACGGCGCCGACGAAATCCAGATCTGCCGCGCGTTCCTCGTCCGGATGACGGTCGCGCGCCTCGCGGCCGCGCAGCGCCAGGGCGTCCGCGCCGCCCTCGCCGCGGAAAACGCCGCGCAGCTCGTCGCCTTCTACGGAGAGGTCGGCCAGGACAACGTCGAGATGCCCCCCATGCCGGTCGGCGTCCACAATGATGTCCAGCGCATCGCCGCCACGCTCGTGCGCGACGCGAGGGGCCTTTTCGGCGCGGTCCGCCGCGCGCTCGGCGAGCCGGACGCGCCGGGCGGAATCCCCGCGCCGCAGGGCGAGATCGACATGGGGCGCATCGGCGCGGGCGCCGTGTTCGCCCAGATCCAGCGCGCCGCCGAGGCCGAATGCGCGGCCGCCGGCGAGGCGTATCTGCGCGAAACCTTCCCCGGCGCCTCGCCCGCCGCCGCCGCGATGCGCGGGATCTTCCAGAGGCGCATCGCCGCGACCCCGTCCATCGACCCCTCGATCACCCTGGCCACGTCCTACTCCACCACCGTCGCGCGGATGATCAACACCAACATCGTCATCGGCGCGAAGACGCTCGCGACCATGCCCTTCGCCGACTCGCAGTTCGCCAAGGACCGCGCCCGCGGCATGGACGTCGTCCTCCCCGACGGCGCCCGCCTCTCCACCGACCCCGCCACGGCGGCCGACGAGATCGCGCGCTTCGTCACCGGCCGCCCCGACGCCGCCTACGCGCAGCTCGCGCCGGCCGAGCGCAACCAGGTCCACGTCGTGATGACGCTCCTCACGCAGGATTCGGTGCGCTCCGTCGTCGACGGGCCGTCCATCGCCCTCGACCCGGAGGGCAGGACGACCACCTTCGCCCACGGCGGCGGCGCCAACGCGCACACGTGGACCTTCCGCCTGGAGCGGGACCCCGACAACGCGATCGTCGTGAAATTCGACGCGACGTTCCGGCCGACGCACCTGCTCGCGGGGACCGACGCGATTCCGCTCGGCCCGGGCAGCCAAATCCGGGGCTCCTTCGAGCTCACGCTCCCCACCGCGACGATGAACGCGATCGGAGGCCTGGACTTCGCCGGGTGCGACATCGCCCCGGCCCAGGCGACGCTGAACGCCCAGCCGCCCGTGGCCCAGAAGGTGGCCGCCGCCCTGAACCAACTCCCCGCGCCGTTCCGCTTCGGCCTCCATCCCTCCACCGGCTTCGGCTTCGTCCTCAACTGACAAACCAGTTCCCATCCCCCCCACGCCAATGGAACCCGCCGAACTGCTCCGCTCCCTCGGCTCCCGCATCGGGATCGAACTCCTCCCCGACGCCGACGGCGCCTGCGCCATCGAGGCTGACGGCATCGCCGTCACGTTCACGGCCCTGCCCGAGCTCTCCTCGATCGTCCTCCTGGGCGACCTCGGTGAGCCGCCGCCCGAGCGCCTCGAAGGGCTCTACCGGGCGCTCCTCGAAGCGAACCATCTCTTCCGCGAAACCGCGGGGGCCACGATCTCGCTCGATCCGGACGCCGGCCGTTTCGCGCTTTGCAAGTCCCTGCCCGCCGCGCTTCTCGACCAGGACTCGTTCTTCGGCGAGGTGGAGCGCTTCGTGAACGCCGTCGAGTCCTGGAGCCGCCTGATCCGCGATTTCCGCTCCGCCGCCGCCGAGTCTACGTCCAAAGACGACGAGGATGCGGCTTCCGCTTCCGCGCTCGGTTCGGGCGGGTTCCTTTCCGTTTAGACCGTTTTTCCCTTTCCCGGAGACGCCGCCATGCCCGTCGACCTTTCCCGCGTCAACATCTCGCTGCAGCAGTTCCAGAGCATCTCCTCCGGCAAGTACAACGCCGGCGAGGTGAAGCTCACCACGGCGACGTCGCTCGACAAGATCAACAACCACGTCTGACTCCTTCTTCTTCCAACAAACACACAACACGCCATGAACACATTCATCATTCGTCATTGCCGCGAAGCGGCGGCGTCATTTGCCACGAAGTGGCGGTCGTCATTCGCCATTGGCGCTGCGCTTGCGCTCGGCGCCCTGGCGCCGTGCTCCAGCGCCGCGCCGGCCGCCTTCGCCTACCAGGGCGTCATCCGGGAGGCGGACGGAGCCGTCCCGGCGAACAAGAACCAGACGATCCAGTTCCGGCTCTACACGCAGGCCGAGGGCGGGACGCCGGTCTGGGGGCGCACCGTCGCGGTGCTGCTCGACGCCGACGGGCTCTTCAATACGGAGCTGTCCGACTCCGCCGGCTCGGCCATACCGGACGTGACGGGCACGGGCCTCGCCTCGATCCTTTCGGCCAAGGCGAAGCAGACGCTCTACGTCGGGCTCACCGTCGGGGAGACGAGCGGCGAGATCGTCCCGCGCCAGACGATCCTGCCCGTCCCCTACGCGATGGTCGCGGCCGACATCGCGGCCGCGAGCGGCGACCTGGACGTCGCCGGGCAGCTCTCCGCCGCCTCGGTGGAGACGTCCGGCACGCTCGACGCCGCCTCGCTCTCCGTGTCGGGCAACGCCTCCGTGTCCGGCAACGTGGCCGTGAACGGCGCCGTCTCCGGCTACGGCACGGCCCCCGTCGGGTGCATCATCCTCTGGAGCGGCGCTGCGAACAACGTTCCCGAGGGATGGGCGCTGTGCAACGGCCAGAACGGCACGCCCGACCTGCGCAACCGCTTCGTCGTGGGCGCGGGCGGCGAATATGCCGTCGGCGCCACGGGCGGCGAAAAGACCCACACGCTCACCGAAAGCGAGATGCCTCGCCACCGCCACGAATGGGTGGGCGACGACCAGCTGGCGGGCATCGAGCCGGACGCTTCGGAAGCGATCCGGACAACCACGACCCGCTACGACGCCTCCTCCAGTCTGGGCGGCAGCTGGTCCAGCCAGGTCTACGGCACGAGCTACGCGGGTAGCGGCTCCGCCCACGAGAACCGCCCGCCCTACTACGCGCTCTGCTACATCATGCGGGTTCGGTGAACCTTTTTCGACAGGATTGCAGGATTGTCAGGATTGACATGACCCCCGGAAAATCCGATCCAAGCGGAGCAGGGACCCCGAAACAAAATCCTGTCCATCCTGCAAATCCTGAAATCCTGTCAAAACTTCGACGCACGGCCATGAAAATGACAATCGCAATCCGAATCGCAATCGCGGCGCTTACGTGCTGCTCGTACGGCGCGAAGGCCGCGAGCCCGGCGCCCGCGGCCTGGCGTCAGGCCGACTTCGCGGCGGAGCTGTTCCGCGCTGCGGCGGAGGCGGAAACGCCGCACGAAAACGTCGTGCTGTCGCCGTGGGGCGTGGCGAATCTCTTCGCGCTGCTGCAGACCGGCGCGCGCGGCGACACGGCTAAAGGCATGGCCTTCGCGCTGCAGCTCGGCGGCGTCGAGCCGCCCGAGCCCGAAGAAACCGCCGCGACGTTCCACGAGGCGCGCACGAACCTCTCCCGCGCCGCGAACGACGACGTCGCGCTCGAGCTCTCCGATTCGCTCTGGCTCAAGCCCGGGCTCGCCTTGTCCGAGAGCTTCCGTTCCCGTGCCCGCGAAGCCTTCGATGCCGACGTCCGCTTCACCGAGATGGGCGCCAAGGGGCGCGAGGAGATCAACGACTTCGTCGCCGAGAAGACCCACGACCGCATCAAGAACCTGATCCGGCCGCCCGTCCTCGACGATCCGCTCACGCGCCTCGTCGCCGTCGACACGGTCTATCTCAAGGCCAAGTGGCAGAACCCCTTCAAGAAGGACGCCACGCACGACCAGACCTTCCACGCCCCCGGAGGTGACGTCGAGGTCCCCTTCCTCCATGACACGCGCCACGCGGAGATCCTCGACGCGCCCGAATGCGCCGCGCTGCGGCTCCCGTACCGCTACGGATCCATGGAGATGCTCGTTCTTCTCCCGTCGCCCTCCAACACGCTCGCCGACGTCGAGGCGAAGCTCTCCGGCCCCTGGCTCGACCGTCTCGCCGCCTCGCCGTGGCGGGGCGAGACCGCCATCGCGCTGCCGAAGTTCGACTTCGGCTCCGAACACGACCTCAAGCCGATTCTCGAGCCGATGGGCATGGGCGCCGCGTTCGACGCTCGCCGGGCCGATTTCAGCGGCATCGCACCACATCTCTATGTCAGCGATGCCGTCCAGAAAGCCAATGTCACCGTCGACGAGGATGGAACCGAAGCCGCCGCCGCGACCTATGCGGTCATGGCGTTGCGAAGCGCGGGGCCGATGCACAAAGCCCCCCCGCGTCCGTTCGTCGCCGACAGGCCCTTCCTCTTCCTCATCCGCGAAACCCGCACCGGCCTGATCCTCTTCCTCGGCCGCGTCTGCAAGCCCGCAGCTTCTCAAGACAGGATGACAGGATTCGCAGGATTCACATGTCCGCTTTCCCAAAATCCTGTCCATCCTGACAATCCTGAAATCCTGTCTAAAAACGGAGCAAGGTTATGAGCAAGTCAACGCCGATTCTTTGCTGCATTGCGTTCGCTGTTCTCTCGCTTTCGGCGCGCGCCGAAACCGTCGCCATCGCGAGCGCCGCCGACTGGTCCTCCTTCGCCGCGCGCGTGACCGCCGGAGAGGGGAGGCTCGATGCGACGATGACCGCCGACGTCACGCTCGCCGCGACGTCGCCGCGCGTCGGTTCGGAGGCCAACCCCTTCATGGGGACGTTCGACGGCGACGGCCATACGCTGACGGTCGACTGGACGTTCACGGGCACGGACTACGCCGCGCCGTTCGCCGCCGTCGGCGGATGCACCATCAAGAATCTGCAGATCGCCGGTTCGATCCGGTCGGACGCCAAATACGCCGCAGGTTTCGTCGGACACGCGCAAATCGGCGAATCCGCGATCACGCGGTGCCGCTCCTCCGTCCGGATCGTCTGCACGGGAAGCGGCGAAGCGGCGAGCGGCGGATTCGTCGGCCTTCTGGAAGACCGCACCACCTGCAAGGTGACGTTCCGGGACTGCCTCTTCGACGGCTCGCTTCTCGGACCGGGCGTCCACGGGTGCGGCGGGTTCGCAGGCGCAAAGCCCTACCACAGTTACGCCTACTACTACAACTGCCTTTTCGCGCCCGAGAACGTCACAGTCTCCGACACCGCGCAATCCGCCACGTTTTCCCGCGGAACCGGATCCAGCTTCGCCTACGACAGGATGGATGCGTGCTACTACCTCCGGGCGTTCGGTAAGACGCAGGGCTCCAATGCCTCGGCGATGTCCTCCGACGCGCTGGTCGCCGCGCTCGGGGCGAACTGGGCGGTCGACAACGGCAGGGTCGGCCTCGCGCTCTTCCCCGACCGCCCCGATCCGTCCCCGGCCGGCTTCACGTACCAGGGCGTGCTGCGCGACGCCCAGGGGCTGACGCTCGCGCAGAAGAGCCACACGGTCGAGTTCCGCCTCTACGAGCAGCTCGTCGGCGGCGAGGCGCTCTGGGGCCGGTCCTTCCCGGTGCTGCTGGACGACGCCGGGCTCTTCAACGTGGCGCTTTCCGACGCGGGCGGCGCCCCGCTTTCCGACGGCACGCCCACGAACGGTCTCGCGAAGGCGCTGGCCGGACACGTCGGGACGCCCCTCCACCTCGGACTCACGGTCGCCGGATCGGGGGCGGAGATCTCGCCGCGCCAGAAGCTGCTCGCCGTTCCGGTGGCGACGATGGCGCTCGACGCCGTGTCCGCGAGCGGCGACCTGGCGGTCGCCGGCAAGGCCGCCGCCGCCACGGCGAAGATTTCCGGAACCGCGACGGCCTCATCGCTCTTTACGACGCTCGACGCCTCCGTGAACGGCAATCTCGCCGTCGGCGGAACCCTTTCCGGGCTCGGGACGTTCCCGGTCGGCGGCATCGTGATCTGGCGCGGTTCGGCGGACTCCATCCCCGACGGCTGGAAGCTCTGCAACGGCCAGAACGGCACGCCCGACCTGCGCGACCGCTTCGTCGCCGGCGCGGGCGGCGAGTATGCCGTCGGCGCCAAGGGCGGCGAAAAGACCCACACGCTTCTGGAATCCGAAATGCCGCGCCACCGCCACGAATGGGTGGGCAACGACGAGCTCTCGGGCATCGAACCGGGCGCCTCGGAGTCGATCCGGGCGACCGCGACACGATACGACGCCGATTCCGGCGGCCGCTCCGGCAACAGCCGCGTCTACGGCACGAGCCACGCCGGCGGCGACCGCCCCCACGAGAACCGCCCGCCGTATTACGCCTTGTGCTACATCATGCGCGTTCGGTAGTTTTTGACAGGATTACAGGATTTTCAAGATTGACAGGATTGCTTGATGATTGAAGACACTCTCTCTCGAACGGTAATTGGGTGCGCGATGGATGTCCATCGTGAACTCGGTCCTGGCTACCTTGAGAAGGTATACGAAAACGCCTTATCCATCGCACTTTCGGATGTTGGAGTCGCCGTGACTCAGCAGGTTTCGATTCCTGCGCAATTCCGCGGAAGGGTGGTAGGAGATTTTGTTGCCGATCTTCTCGTTGAAGGAAAATTGATTGTCGAGCTGAAAGCCGTGTCGAACTTGCTTCCCGTCCACGAGACGCAACTTGTGAGTTACCTAAAATCCACGGGCATGGACGTCGGGCTCCTGCTCAACTTCGGAGCCGGAAGCCTGCAGATCAAACGCAAGTACCGTATGTATCGACCTCCTGCCGCCTCTGCTTCTTCGGACAGGATTACAGGTTTTTCGGGATTCACAGGAGGTTCTTCCCCTCTTCCTGTCGATCCTGCAAATGCTTCTTTGGACAGGATTACAGGATTTTCAGGATTCACAGGAGGTTCTTCCCCTCTTCCTGTCGATCCTGCAAATGCTTCTTTGGACAGGATTACAGGTTTTTCGGGATTCACAGGAGGTTCTTCCCCTCTTCCTGTCGATCCTGCAAATCCTGCAATTCTGTCTCAAACACCGGAGGATCAGGGGGGCGCAGAAGCCCCAAACAACAATCCTGTCCATCCTGCCAATCCTGAAATCCTGTCGAAATTACCGGAGCAGGGTTTAGCAGGCGACCCCAACAACAATCCTGTCGATCCTGCAAATCCTGGAATCCTGTCTAAAAATGGAGCATGGCAATGACCAAGACATTTGCAACCATCTTCGCATTCGCACTTGCCATTTCTATAGCCTTCGCCGCCGACGCCGGCTACACATTAGGGGTTCCCGGAGCTCCAGTAATGCGGCTGAGCGGCGTCGCGGCCGACAACGCCTGGCTCTCGGCCAACCCCAACTACCCCGCGATGTCGATCGTCGCGCCGGGCGGGGGCGCGGCCGCGCTCTCCGCGCGGGAGGTCGCCGGCGCCGACCAGGCGATGCTCGCCGCCTCCGAGGCCGGCTTCCCCATCGAGCGCACCAAGCCCGAATACTACCTCGGCGACGTCGTCGAGCCGCCGCAGGACGTCGACTGGGCCGCGACCTACGACCGCTTCGTCGCCGACAGCCCCGAGGGCTTCCTCTTCGACCCCGCCAACCGCCGCCTTTTCGTCACGCTCGGCGGCACCCGCGTCTTCACCTGGATCCTCTCCGGCGGCGCGGAGCTCCCGATGACCTACGTGGTCTCGGCCGCCTGCTCCGGCCGCCCGCGCCGCATCTACTGGACGGACTACCCCTTCAACGCCCCGGCCATCGACCTCTCGGGCAAGTTCGTGAAGTTCTACGGCCCGGACGAGCTGCTGAAGCCCGTCTACGGCGTCTACACCAACAGCGCCGCCGGCATCGAGCAGGTGCTCACCAACCGCGTCGTCTCCGGCCTCACCCTCGACCCCTCCACCAAGATGCTCTACGCCTACGGCCAGCTTCAGGGGCAGGTCGTCATGGCCTACTACGACACCGGCCTCTACGAGCGCATCCTGCACGTGCAGATCGTCGAGATCTGCCGCCCCGCCGTGAACCGCATGGAGGGCGAGATCGGCCGCGCGCTCCGCCCCGACGGCCGCGGCTACGGCACCGAGGGACTACGCGCCCGCCCGACCGTCGTCCAGCCGACCGACAACCGCGGCGACTACTACTACCAGCACCAGGGGCAGCACTCCTACAGCCCCAAGCACGGCAACGTCTATCCGCTGCGGCCCACCGTCGAAGACCCCTGGAACATGGAGGTCTACTGGATGGAGACGGACGAGATGCAGGTGCAGTGGCCCTTCGAGCTCGACCAGTACGCCTGCGACTGGCCGAAGGACACCACGGTCTTCGTCCGCGGCGACGTCGCGGACGATGCCGGCCGCCCGGTCTACGTTCCCTCGGAATACACCGCCACGCTGATGAAGTACCAGGAGCCGGAGGGCCACGCCCGCGCTGTCGGGACGGACGGGACCTTCCGCACGACGGGCGAGGGCTGGTCGATGCTGCGGCTCGACGGGGACGACAACGTCTGGTTCGTTCCGGTCCGCTCGGTCCTGCGCTCCAACGCCTCCTTCTTCACGCTGCTGCCGCAGGACATCCGCGTCGGCGCCGAACTGCGGCTGCGCGGCGGCTCGGTCGCCGGACTCGCGCCCGGCTTCTCCCCGTCCTGCGACCCCGGCAGCCCCGGCTTCATCTACGAGGCCGCATCCGACCCGGTCTGGAACCCGGGGATCTACGCGGCCGCCAAGCCCGACACCGCCGCCGCCGAGACGCCGGACGCCTCCTCGACCGACACCAACACCTACGCCTCGGTCGTCTACGGCGTCCGCCCCGGCACCCTCGAGGTCTGGTGGAACTCCTCCGTCCAGCAGGAGGCGATGCCCAAGGCGCTTGAAATCCCGACCCTCCCGCAAGTCTATTCCGTGCGCTGGCCGCGCGAGGGCGAGACGCCGCAGATTGTCCTCGCCTCGCAGCTCGGCTCCGCCTCCGATTCGATCTTCTCGCACAACGCCGCGCTCTACCTCGCCTCGGCCGACGCCACCGCCGCAATCCCCGCGCGCCAGTACTTCGCGGCCGACGGCGGCGCGGTGATGTTCTGGGCGAAGGCCGAGGAGGTCTCCGAAGGGACCGGATCGACCGTCGCCATCGCCTCCGAGGACGGCTCCGCCTACCTCCTGCTCGATCTGGAGCGGAGGAAGGAGGGACTCCGCCTCCACGCCGTGTGCGGCGCCTCGGGCGGTGCTTCCAACGAGCAAATCATCCCGATCGACAACGATCCCGACGACTGGCACCACGTCGCGGCCGTCATCGCCCCGGGGGGCGGCCTTTCGCTCTTCGTCGACGGACTGCCGACCGACGCCCAGGGTCTCGCCGCCCCCGGACTCCTCGAAGGCGCCGTTTCCGGCGCGCTCGGCCGGACGGACATCGGCGGCGCCTCCCGCCCCGCGCGCGCCGGCATGGATCTCGGCGAAGTCCTCTTCTGGAACCACCCCCTCAACGATGGCGACGTCATCGCCGCGCTGCTCCGCGACCACACCGGCCCCGCGAACCACCTCACGGGGTGCTTCTCGTTCGTCGGGGGCACGGACCTCCGCGTCACGGGCACCGACCGGCGCCGCTTCACGGAGAAGGTCCTCGGCACCGTCTGCACCGCGACCGGATGCCTTCTGGAGGAAAACGGCCCGCCCGCGATCGGCACGGGCGTCATCGCCGCCGACGGCGACACGACGCCGACGGTCTACGCGCAGAACGACCCGGCAAAGACCGGCTACAACCCCAACGAGGAGCACGCGCTCGTCCTGCCCGGCGCGGGCGGCCACGTCGCGTGGGCGCTTCGCTCCGACCTTAACACAACGGAGTCCTCCGCCCCCGGCGTCCTCGTCCAATACGTGAAGGACGGCCGCAAGGCGATGCAGTGGTTCGACGTCGCGGCCACCAACCTCCTCTACCCCGAACTCGCTGCAGACTGCGTCGCGGGCAAGGCCTTCCCCGGCCCGCACCCGATCGACATGCTCGACGACCCCTGGTGCGAGGAGGACAAGTGGGACGAGCCGGTCGCGACCTCGCCCGTCTTCCGCGACCGCAAGAAGCAGCTCTGGGCGCGCGCCGCCGGCATCTCGACGATGCGCATGTACTATCGCATGCAGCAGGGCTTCGCCTTCCCGTCGCTCCCCGCCGACAAGTGGCCCGCCGTCGGAACCGCGGTGCCGTGGCTCTCGCTTCTCGGCGGCGACCCCACTTCCGACCCGCTGGCCGGCGAGCCCGCCGCATGGACCTGGCGCGTCGCATGGCCGGACGCCGTTCCCGAGATGGAGATCGGCCGCACCCTCACCGTCGCCGCCTCGGGCCTCCCCGAGGTCTGGAACGCAAAGTCCGCCGCCGTCGTCTGGCCCGCGACCGACGCCGAGCGCGACGCCACCGCCGTCCTCTTCGATCCCACCGTCGCACAGACGGCCGGCTTCGACAAGGCGACCTTCCCGACCGTCGCCGACGCCGTCGCCGGCCTCGGCATCAAGCAGGGCGCCGGCGGCAACGCCACGCTGCGCAAGGGCCGCTGGACGTTCGACGGTCTCCCGCCCAACCTCTCCAAGCGCTTCTACCTCGACACGACCGCGGACGTCGGGCGCTGCCTCAAGCTCGAGGGCGAGATGGAGGACAACCCCGCGGGCGTCTCGCTCCTGCACGTGAACGTCCTCTCCGACGACGAGCGCAAGGTCCTGCGCGACCTGCTCGACGACGTCGCCACCCCCGCCGGCAAGACGGCTTGGAAAGCGGCGATCGACAGGCTCGCCACGGCGCCCGTCCTTCCGAGCCCGCACGTCGCGGTCTCCGGCTCCGAGGATCGCGTCGCCTACGAGCCGCGCGACCACTACGCGCTCTTCTCGATGGGCGCCACGAACTATGTCACCCTCATCCAGAACGACGCCACCAACGCGCTCATGAACGTCGCCGAGGGCGATCCGATCTCGATGCACGTTGTCAAGGTCGTCCCGAAGTACTATGTCGGCCGCGTCGTCACGCGCGAGGACCCGCTCAACCTCCTCTCGCAGCAGCTTTCCGTGATCTACGCCGAGGCGTTCGCCGGAAAGCCCGGGGAATACGAGTTCGAGTGGCGCAAGTGCCGCCCGCACGCGGACGGCTCCGTCCCGACGGACTTCGACGGCGAATACTCCCAGAAGTTCGAGCCGACCGAGGGGTTCACCCGCTTCGTGATCGGCGGCCAGGGCGACACGCTCGCCAACATGGTCAACACCTACTATGCCGTGCGCTACCGCGCGAAGGACGCCCGCTCGCCCGCCTACGCCGCGATGGGCGACGCCTGGAGCGCCTGGACCGACCCGCCGGCCCTCGCCGAGGGCTGGGTGCAGCGCGTCCTCAACAACGTCACGCCCTTCTCGCAGCGCATGCGCGACCTCGTCGAGAACGAGGCCGAGACGCCCGTCTCGATGATCGTCCAGGCCGGCAGGCCCTACGAGGGCGACGTCGCCCTGAACCAGGACAACCTCGCCTCCGTCGGCCTCATCCAGCTCTACGAGACGATCCTCTCCAAGGCCGAATCGATGTCGCTCGCGCTCGGCCTCGACGACGCCGACGCCAACAAGCAGCTGCAGCTCGCCGTCGCGCGCCTCGCGGACCTCTACACGACGCTCGGCGACGAGGCCTACGTCGACGCCCTCAACCCCACGATCGGCTTCGGCGCCAACTTCGACAACACCGAGATGACCGGCTTCGAGCTGGACTACGGCGCGCTCTCCTCGACGCTCTTCTGCTTCGACAACCAGGTGCCGACGCTCCTCGACGAGGAACTCGCGCTCCTGCGCGGCCGCACCGGCGACAACGCCCCCTCCACGCACATCTCGCCCTACTTCAACCGCCTCCCGTGGAACCTCTCCAAGAGCCCCGTCGGCGGCGAGGTCGCCTACATGGTCAACTACGACATCTCCGGCCGCAACGACGAGTCCGTCCTCGACGAGAAGGACGCCGCCGACCTCTATCCGCAGGGCCACGGCGACGCCTACGGCCACTACCTCAGCGCCCTCTCCGGCTACTATCGCCTTCTGCGCAACCCCCACTTCACCTGGGGCGCGCCAGCGATGGGCGAGATGGTCGTCGCGGACGCCGTCCTCAACGTCGACTACTACGACGAGGCCAAGTTCGCCAAGGCCGCCTACGACGTGGCGAAGGTCGCCTCCGCCGTCGTCGACCGCACCGCGCGCAAGGCCTACCGCGACAACGGCGGCGCCGCCTCCGCCGGCTACCTCGACGACGACCCCACGCGCGCCTTCGGCTATGGCGAGTGGGCTTCGCGCGGCGGTTTCGGCGCGCTCGCCAACTGGGCCGTCGCCAACGCGCTGCTGGCCCCCGCGCCCGAGACCGGCCGCTACTGGCGCTACCGTTTCGGCGCCGATTCTTATGTCATGCTCAACCGCGAGAACGAGGACGAAGCCCTCCCGGCCTTCGCCGACGGCGGCACCTGGACGTGCGAGCTGCAAATCGTCCCGGACGAGTCGCCCATCGCGCCGGGCGAGGACGAGGCCGGCCTCGTCACCGTCCTCGGCGACGACGGCGCCTTCGCGCTCACGCTTCGCGAGGGGAACGAACTCTGGTTTTTGACCCTCGTCGCCCAGCGCATCCCCGTCACCAACACCGTCTACCAGTACACGTTCATCCCCGAGGACGAGGCGATCCCGTACACCGGGACCCGCAATCTCGCCGTCACGAACGGGACGAAGGTCCTGAGCTGCGTCTTCTACGGCGACTTCAGCGAGCGCGAGATCGGGCAGTTGAACCCGCTCCGCGCCCCGAACGCGCTGCCCGAGGCCTACGACGCGCAGTCGATTCTCGCCGCCGCCGGCGAAGACGCGCCGCCCGCGCCGCCCGCGTGGGAGGGGTGGAGGCTCTCCCCCTCCAACACCGACGACGCGACCGGCGCGTTCCGCCCGCACGTCTTCGCGATGGAGGACGACCGCCTCGAACACGGCGACCTCGCCGAGGCGGAATACCGCGTCGGCACCGTTCCCTCCGGCGACAACACCCTCGTCGCCGTGCGGTGCGACGGCGGTCGCCCGACCGTCTCCCTCTTCGCGCCCGACGGCGCGCTGACGCAGAAATGGACCGCCTCCGCCGACATCGACTTCTCCGCCTCGCCGCAGCTCGTCTTCCTCGGCGGCGACTACATTGGCGAAATCGTCGAGGTCCGCCTCTGGAACGGCGTCTGCCGCACCGACGCGCAGCTCGTCTCCAAACGCGAATACGTTTCGCCCCTCTCCGACGGCCTCTCCCTTTACCTGCGCGCGTTTTCCGACACGGGCGCCGTCACGCAGCTTGCCGACGAAAAGACCGGGGACTTCTGGGACGTCGTCGGCGGCTCCTGGACCGAGGCCTCCGAAAGCGGCGTCGACATCGCCTTCGAGGACGAGGGCCTCGCCCGCATCGACCGCTCCACCGTCCCCGAGCTCGCCTCCCTCGCCGCGCTCATCCCCGACATCCAGAAACGCACGGACCGCATGGACGCCGGCCTCACGCCGCTCGGACTTGCCGCCGGCGCGATTCCCTTCGACCTCTCGCCGATCAACCCCGGCGACGACACGATGACCCACTACGAGCAGATTCGCGAACGCGCCGGCACCGCGCTCGAAAACGCCCGCCGCGCCCTCGACAAGGCGCAGTTCTACGGCTCGCGCGTGCGGATGCTCGCGGAGTCGCAGTTCTCGCGCGAGAACCAGCTCGAGACGATGGAGCTCGAGACGAAGAACCGCCTGATCGAATACTTCGGCTACCCCTACGAAGGCGACATCGGCCCCGGCGGCACCTACCCGCAGGGCTACGACGGGCCGGACCTGCTGCACTACGCCTGGATGGAGCCGTGGCAGTTCGGCCTCCGGGCCGACGAGGACGTGAAGTCCGTCACCACCAATGTCTACGTCCGCGACACCGCCAAGTTCCGCGACAATCTCGCCGTCCTCCTGCCCAATTTCGGCAAGACCGTGGACTTCGACACCTTCGTCTACGAAAAGTCCGCGACCGGCATCATCCTCAAGCCCGCGGCCGTCACCGGCAAACGGCGGGCCTGCGGCCAGATCCAGGACAAGATGGGCGAGCTGCTCATTGCCTACCGCGGCTTCAAGAGCCGGCTCGCCGACTGGGAGAGGGCCAACCAGGAGTTCGAACTCCAGGTCGGCCGTGTCCGCCGCGACGCCGTCTTCTACGAGCTCCAGAAGACCGCCCAGGAGGCCAAGTTCGCCTACGAGCAGTTCGCGGCCGTCGAGGAGGCCGCCACCAAGGTCGCCATCAACGCCCTGGAGGTCCTTCTCAACACAACCCAGGAGATTCAGGATGGCGTCCTGAAGTCGATTCCGAAGGTTTCGGGCGCCGGCATGACCGTCAACATCGACCCGCAGGCCATCGCGGCGGGCGCCTCCTGGCCGGCCTACAGCGCGGGCGCCGGCACGCTGTGGATCCAGCTCCTCGCGGCCAAGGACTCCCTCGTCGTCACCGACGCCGTCCAGGTCGGTTTCGACGTCGCCGAGGAGCTCATCGACCTCCTGATCGACCAGATGTCCACCTACGACGGCTACTACGACAGCGTCTACGACGCCGCCGGCGAGGTGTTCTCCGCCGCACGCGAATGCCGCGACGCCTATGTCGAGCTCCTCGCCGCCGAGTGCGCCGTCGAGACCGTCGTCGCGGAGGCCGAGCGCATCATCGACGAGCGTACGCTCGCCCGCCAGCAGGCCGTCGACGTCCTCACGAAGACGCGCTACAACGACATGTTCTTCCGCCTCGCGCGCAACAACGCCCTCTCGCGCTACGACGCGCAGTTCGAGCTCGCGCAGCGCTACGCCTACCTCGCCGCGCAGGCCTACGACTACGAGACCGGCCTGCTCTCCTCCGACCGCCGGAGCGGCGACGCCTTCCTCGCCCGCATCGTCGGCGCGCGCACGATCGGCGAGTTCGACGACGACGGCAACCCGCTCGTCGCCTCCGACGCCGCGAAGGGCGACGGCGGCCTCGCCTCGATCCTCGCCGAGATGGACGCCAACTGGCTTGTCCTCAAGCCCCGCCTCGGCATCAACAACCCGCAGCCCTACGCCACCTGGTTCTCGCTGCGCCACGACCTCTTCCGCATCCTCGACGGCGAGAAGGGCGACCGGGCGTGGCGCACCGAACTGCGCAAATACCGCGTGGACGACCTCAACGCGCTTTCGGAGTTCCGCCACTACTGCCAGCCGCTCGCCGGCGCCACGGCGGAGAAGGAGCCGGGCCTCGTCATCCCGTTCCCGTCTGTCATCGCGCAGGGCTACAACTTCTTCGGCAACGAGCTCGAGGGCGGCGACGCCTCGCTCGACCCGACCTGGTTCGCCACGCACATCAGCTCCGCCGGCGTCCACTTCGAGGGCTACGACGCCGGGAACCTCTCGCGCACCCCGACCGCCTACCTCGTCCCCGTCGGCGAGGACCGCATGCGTGCCTTCGGCGACCCCGACACCGTGCTCTCGTGGAAGGTCGTGGACCAGACGATCCCCGCGCCCTACGCCATCGGCTCCGCACAGCTCGACGACCCCGACTGGACGCCGCTCTACGACGGCGACACCGGAGGCAACGACCTCGGCGCGCGCATCCGGAAGCACCCGACCTTCCGCGCCTACTACGACGACGCGGGCAAGGACCCCTCCGACGACTCGCTCGACTGCACGCGCCTCGTCGGCCGCAGCGCCTGGAACACACGCTGGCTCCTGATCGTCCCCGCCTCGTCCCTCGGCGCCGACCGCGACACGGCCCTCGCCGCCTTCATCGAGGGCGTCGACGCCGACCGCGACGGCGCCCCCGACTCCACCGGCGTTTCCGACATCAAGATCGGTTTGAGAACCTATTCGACTTCCGGGAATTGAGAAATGACGTCGTCGCGCCTGCGGCGCGACGAATGACGAAGCGCGGCTACGTCGCGCAATGACGAAACCGCTGCGCGGCAATGACGAAATGAGAACAATTTCAATGGAAGGAATCTTCGGCATGAAACCCAAAACCACAATCATCGGCGACTTTTGCGATGTCCCGCCATTGCGGCGCTCCGCGCCGCCCCGTCATTGCGCGGCGGAATCGCCGCGCCCCGTCATTGCGGCGCTCTGCGCCGCCTCGTCATTGCGCGGCATCGCCGCGCTCGTCATTGCCGCTGCGGCGGCTCTGCCCGCCGCGGCGGCGTCGCCGGGCGCCGTGACGCCCTACACCTTCCTCGGCCGCGTGATGGACTCGAACCACGCGGGGTTCGACACCAACCGCGTCTGCACGCTCGCCGCCTGCGACGGCGAGTCGGGCGAACTCCTCGCGCAGACCCGGACGTTCTACTACCCCTCCTCGCGGCGCAACTACGCGCTCCGGGTTCCCGTCTCCACCGCCAAGGCCGCGGGCTACGCCGTCCAGGGCGAGCCGCTCGCCATCGCCGCCACCGACGACCTCGGCAAGGTCTGGGAGGGCGTCATCCCCGGCGCTCTCTGCGGCGAGGCCGCCGGCATCCGCGAGGTGGACATCGTCCTCGGCGAGGACAAGGACGGCAACGGCGTCGACGACACGCTCGAGAACCAGCTCCGCATCCGGTGGGAGACGGGCCCCTACTGGAAGGAGGACGAGGCGTTCGATCCCGCGCGCGACTACGACGGTGACGGCGTCGGAACGCTCGACGAGGCCTACGCCGGCACCAACCCGTTCGATCCGGACGACGTCCTGCGAATCACATCCATGAATGTGGAAGACGTGCCCGACCCCACGCTCGTCACACCCCACTCGTCGCTCGTCACTCGTCACGCGTCACTCGTCTCTCTCTCCTTCCCGGTCGTCTCCGGCCGGGCGTATTGCGTCGAGACCGTCTCCGACCTGGCCTCCAACGACTGGACCGGCGTCTCCTTCGTCCCCGAGGGCGCCGCCGACCCCGTCACGACGATCGCCATCCCCTCCAGCATGCGCTCCCCCGCGCCGCCCGTTGTCTATCTCCTCCCCACCACCAACTCCGCCGCCTTCTTCCGCATCCGCCTCGAATAGCCCGCCATGAAACATCCCTCTCGTCATTGCCGCGCAGCGGCCCCTTCATTGCCGCGCAGCGGTCCCTCCATTGCCGTGAAGCGGTCTCGTCATTGCCGCGTAGCGGCCCCGTCGTTCGCGTTCGCGGCGGCGGTGGCGCTCGCCGCCGCCGCGAACGCGGAAGTCTCCCTCGTTCAGTCCTTCCAGATCGTGCGCGGCTGGAACGCCTTCTACGTCGAGGTGTCGCCTACGCGGCCGCTCGACGAGGTGTTCGCCGACTGGCCCGTCGAGGCCGTCGGCTTCTACGACCCGGCCGCGTTCCTCGCGACACGCCAGTTCGGCGAAGGGCGCGACGCCACGGGCCTCTCGCAGAACCCCGTCGCGCAGTGGCACCGAGGCTTTCCCGAGGCGAACGACGCGCAGCGGGTCCCGGCCGGCACGGTCGCGCTGTTCTTCAACACCAACCGCACGGCGTCCACGGTGACGATCGCCGGCGTCCCGGCCGCGCCGCGAATGACGTGGCACGTCACGGACACCAACGGCGTCATGAACTTCGTCGGATTCTCGATCCACGACGGCGCGTCGGTCGACCCCGCGGACTACCTCGCGGGCCTCGACGCCAACATCCTCAAGGACGGACTCTTCCGCCTCGCCGGCAACTACGCCGACCGGACGCCGACGCAGGTGCCGGTCTTCTCCTCGGAGAAGGTGCGCGACGGCGAGGTGCTGCTCGCCGCCTCCGACGCGCAGACCGACTGGTCCGGCGCGCTGTTCGTTTCGCCGATGAACGGGATCGACTTCGGCACGGACGCCTCGACCGCGTCGTTCTCCGTCCGCAACGACGGCGCCGCCCCGCGCACGGTCGCGGTGGACCTGCTCACCCGCTCGCAGGCCGGCGCGCCCGCCGTTCCGGCCTGGGGCGACTTCGACCTGCCGGCCGACGCGGTCTACGTCCGCGACACGGACGTCGCGCGCACCAACGCCACCTGGTCGCCGCTGCCGCTGCCAGCGACTTCCCCGGCCCTCTCCAAGCGCCTCGACGAGGGGGAGACGTGGCGCCTCGAGTTCGGCCTCGACCGCCGCGCGTTCCCCGCCGGGCTCACGAAGGGCGCCTCCTTCGGCATGCTGCTGCGCGTCACCGACGCGGACGGCGCCTCGCGGATGCGCGCGGACGTCCCGTTCGTCGGCGCCGCCTCCGGCTCGAACGCCGCCGCGACCGCCTGGCCCGGCGGTCTCTGGATCGCCGACGTGGCCTTCGACCGCGTCCTCGCGCCCGGATCCTCGAAGGAGACCGAGACGGGCGGCGCGGCCAAAATCCGCCTCCCGGTCCACATCGACGGGCAGGGCGCGATCCGCCTTCTGCAGCGCGTCGTCGCCGCCGGAATGGCCGACGCCGACGGGAACTGGACCTACCGCCTCTACGCCGGGGGCGCGACCGTCCCCACGACCGCCAGCGAGGCGATGCGCATCAGCGCCGTCACGCTTCCGACCGAGACGCCCGTCATCCCGGCCTCCGCCGGCGGCGGCTTCGCCGAGGGCGGCGTCGCCTTCGAGTTCACCGTCGCGGCTGACGGCGCCACAAGCCTTCTGCGCCACCCCCTGCACCCGCAGCACGACGGTCTGCGCTGGGACTTCGCGACCCCCGCGCCCTCGGGCGACGACATCGCGAACTACAAGGGCGACGTGAAGCCCGAGACGTTCTCGGTCTCCTGCCGCATCGAGCTCTCGCTCGAGACGAACGGCGGAGAAACCGCATGGAACCCGGAGAACGTCAAGACCGGCACCTGCCGGTGGACCTTCAACGGCCTGATGCGCCAGGGCGCCATCACGCTCTCCGGCCCGATGACCCTCAGGCGCGTCTCCCCCCTCGCCGATCTCGTGCTGGAATAGCGCGGGCACGAAAATGCCGTTGACTTGGGGCGCGCTCCAAGTGGTAGAATCACCCGCATTCAACGACGGGCGGCGTGTAACCCGCTCGTCCTGCCGCGTGTAAAGGGGACGAAACACCGAACCGCACGCCCCTCTTTCTCCTTTCGCCTCCCACCTCTTACCTCTCTCCTCATTCAGCATTCCTCATTCAGCATTCCGCATTCCGCATTCAGCATTGAAAGGCCCTCGCCATGCCTCTTCCACGCGTCAACTTCTCCAACGTCAACATCACGATCCAGCAGTTCCAGGCCATCTCGCACGGCAAATACAATGCCGGCGAGGTGAAGCTTGCGAGCGAAACCACCCTCGACAAGGTCAACAACCACGTCCACTCGACGGGCAAGAACAAGACCGAGATCTCCCACGCCGAGGTCCTCGCGATCAAGCAGGCGTTCGTCAAGGCCCTCACGCAGGGCGGCGTCGGCGCGGACGAGATCGCGCGCGTCCGCCGCGAGCTCGGGCTCGGGACGGACAAGACCGTGGACACCTCCCTCAAGGACCGCTCGGTCAGGCCGCTCTCGCGCCAGCAGATCCGCGAGATCCTCGACCGCAACGCCGCCGCGATCAACGCGCACACGCACGCGGAGACGATCCGCACGAGCGACCAGCTCTACGCCGGCGTCTCGGCGGGGAAGCGCCAGTCGCGCGCCGCCACGCGCGAGGCGGTCAACGCCGCCCTCGACCCGGGCCGGACGGTCGCGGAGCAGCGCCGCGTCTCGCTCTTCCAGGCGCTCGTGGCGGGCGACGTGGACTTCCGGTCCCAGGCCGATCGCAAGGAGCTTCTTAAAATGGCCAACGAGGCGCTCGACATCGTGATCAAGAAGTCCGGCGGCCATCCGCGCGCGGGCGTTCCGGCCCGGATCGCCATCGGCGACGGCCAGGTCAAGTCGCTCTCGATGGACACGGGGATGGACGAGGCGGCCTGGGCGCGCAAGCTGGAGGACATGATCGTCCGGCTCAAGGGCCTCGCCCCGGACTCGCGGATCATCCGCTTCCGCGAGGAATTCCGCGCGCTTTCCCCCGAGGGGCGCTCCGAGTGGATCGCCGCCCTGCCGCAGAATCTGGGCGGCGAGGGCTGGAAGGTCCGCACCGCCGTCGTCGCGCTCCTGCAGGACGCGGGCGTCGCGGACTACGAGAGCCTCGATCTCGTGAACAACCTCCCGGACGCGGCCGCGAAGGCGTTTCTGGTCAATCTGTCGCAGCTGCCGCAGGGCGCATCGGAGGCGGCGGTCCGCGACGTGCTCGACCTGGCGCGCAATCTGGCCGGCGAACCGGCGGCCTCCAAGGCCTACATCCCCGCGGGCACGGTCAAGGACTTCAACGAGGAAGTCCGCATGATCTTCACCAGCCACTGCGAGCGGCGCTTCGGCGCGTTCAAGACGCTCGCCGCCGACATCCTCGCGGACGTCCGCGCCATCTTCGGCCCGGACATCGCGGGCCCGAAGGCGGATGCCGGGCACTTCTTGGACATCGGGTCCGTCGACGCGGCGATCGAGGCGCTGGGCGAGGGCGTCCGCGCGACGCCCGACGGCCTCCGCGAGGCCCTCCTTCGCGCCGCCCGCGCGAACGCGGCGGACAAGGCGATCGGGAAGCACGTCGAGCGGAGGGGCGCCGGGCTGGGCGCCGCCCGCTTCAATCCCAAGGGCGTGGCCAACGTCCTCAAGGCGGTCCTGCCCGACCTCGTCGGGCGCCTCGCCGCCTGCGCGGGCGCGGACGAGGTCGCCGCCGCGCTTTCGTCCGTCGAGGACCGCATCGACGCGGAAATCCGCCGCGCCGAGGCCACCGAGCGCTTCAAGGAGGCGTTCGCCGGGATGGCCCGCGCGGCGCTGTCCGCCAAGACCGGCATCCCCGCCTCCGCGCTCGTCGAGCCTGCCCTTTCCCGCACTGCGCTTCAGGGCCTGGCCGGAGCCGTGCAGGACAGGATTTCCGATCGGAAGGTCCCCGCCGAAAGCGAGGCCGAGATCGAGCAGGCGTTCCGCGCCGAGGCGGAGCGCTTCGCCGCCGAACGCGCCGCCATCCTCGAAAAGGCCGACGCGCTCCCGATCTCAGCCGCCGGAAAGGGGGAACTCAAGGAATGGCTGCTCGCGCAGGACAAGGTGAAGTACCTCGACCTCGACGCGCTCCTCCCCGCGGCCCGCGAGCTCGCCTTCGCCCCGCTCGCCGCCGCCCTGCGCCAGCACGCGCCCAAGGAGCAGATCTATGCGGCGATGAAGCCGCTCGTGGCCGCCGTCCGCAGGGCGGCCAACGACTACCTGACGGGCCGGGTGCGCGAAATCGGCGCCCCCGAGATGACCAACGTCTCCTCGATCCTCCTCATCGCCGCCTTCGACCTCAACGGAATCCGCGGCGACCTCGCGGACTTCTTCGCGCGGCCCGAGGTCGCGGCCGACGAGGAGCTGCGCGACGACCCGGACCAGGCCGCCTACGCCTCCCGTCCGTTCGCCTTGAACGCCGCGCCCCCTGCCGACGAGGCCAACGCCGCGCTCGCAGGCAAGATCGGCGCAGGCGCGCCCCCGCCCGCCTACGCCCAGGCGCTCGCCCGCGCCGCCCGCGCCGAGGGGCTCGACCTCTCGCCGGACGAGGCCCTCGCCGTCTTCGCCAAGGACACGGCGCTTGGCGGCGTCCTCGCGACCATCCTCGGCGAGTTCCACGGCGAGATCGCGCCCGAGACGCTCGAGGCGCTCGCGCGCGGCGCCATCCGCACCCACGGGGGCGGCGGAGACATCCCGCGGATGGTCGAGAAGCTCCGCGGCGACCTCCCCGTCAAGGTCGATACGAACAACTTCTACTCCCTCCCCGAGCGATACCTCGACGCGGCGCAGGACGCCGTCGCCGCGCTGCGCCGGAAATTCGGCGCGGCGGCCGTGCCGGAGGACGCGCTCTTCACGAACCTCGTCGACCTGAGCGCCTTCGTCCTCCGGCTGCGCCCGCTCGTCGAGGCCGCGCGCGCCGGCCGCCGCTTCGTCACGCCCGCCGAGTTCCGCCAGGCCGCCTACGAGACGGGCATTCGCGTCCTGATGGAGAAGGCCGTGCACGGCGAACTCGCCGCCGCCGCGGCGCAGCTCGGACGCCCCGCCCCGAAGCTCGCGGTCGCCCGGGCGTTCCTCAAGCGCAACCCCCTGCTGGCCCGCGCGATCCGCGAAGCCGACGACCCGGACGACATCCGCGCCGCCCTCGGCGGCGCCCGCGAGGCCATTCGCGCCGCCGTCGAGCAGGACGCCGAACTCGAGGCGCTGATCACGACCGCCAAGGACATCTTCGCCGACCGCCTCGCCTCCTCCCTTCATGTTCCGAAGGAGGAGGCGGCCAACTTCGGCGGCGCCGCGGAGTTCGACGCCCGCCTCCGGGAGCTCAAGAACGCCATCATGGACGGAACGCACCCCGGGAGCCGCGAAGAGGGCTTCTCCGCCGCCATGGCGTTCAACCAGCTGGTCGACGAATTCTCCGGCCTCTACAGCCGGCGCCTCGCCGCCATCGACGCGCTACAGGGCGTCTCCGCCGAAACCAAGGCCGCCCTGCGCGAAATCCTCAAGAAGGAAGGCCGCCCGGACAAGCCGTTCATCGACCCCGCGCGCGCCCAGCGCATCGCCGCCCGGGTGGACGGCGGCGCGCTCCTCGCCGCGCTCGGCGACCCGAACGCCACGGACGAGGCCCGCATCGACGCCATCCGCGCCTACGCCGACGCGATCGAAGCGGCCGCGATGGACGAGTTCCGCGATCTGGTCGCGCAGCGCGGCGAAGGGCTCGGGACGGACGACTTCATCCCGATCCTCGCGAACGTCCGCGCCTTCGTGGCCGGGGCGACGCCAGGGCTCAAGGCCGCGCTCGCGCGCCTCGCCGAAGACCCCTTCGCCCTCCGCGCCACCGTCGCCTTCATGCAGGGCGAGCATCTGGACCATCCCCTTCGCGCCACCGTCGCCAACACCCTGTTCTGAATCCATCCGGGAGATTGTTCGACCGGGAAAGACGCAATGGCATGACATTCTACGAACTGGTCTCCGGTTTCGCGGAGCGGAACGCCGTCGAAGGGCTTGTCGCGGATGGCGGCGGCGCCGTCTTTTCGATAGACGGCACCGAGGTCGCGCTCCGCGAGGACGCCGCCGGCGGGGCGGTCGTCGCCACCGCCGGCATTTTCGAGATGCCGCCCGACGAAAAGGGGGTGTTCGCCGCGCTCGCGCTCCGTGCGAACTTCGCCGCGGCGGGCGCGACGGCGCTTTCCCTCGACCCCGAAACGGGCGAACTCGCCGTCTCGGTCGCGCTCCCGCTCGCCGTCGCGGACCCGGAATCCCTCTCCGATGCCGTCGCGGCGCTCGTCGATGCGGCCGAGACGTGGCGGCGGAACGCGATCGCTTTCCTCGACGTGGACGAGGAGTCCGCGGTCGAGGAGGCCGACGGGGCGGACGCCGACCCCCTTTCCGGCGATCCTTTCTTCCTGCGCGTGTAACCTCCGCCGGCGCCGGGTGTAGTCAGACCGAAGCAACCTTCCGAACCCACCGTTTGAAACAACTCCAAAAACAAGGATACAAGCCATGCCCGTCTCGAACATCAATTGGAACGCCCTCGAAAAGTTCAGCGCGGCGACCGCCTACGCGCAGAACGTCAAGAACGACCCCAACGGCGGCGGCGCCGTCGTGGTGCACCTCCAGAACGGGCGGCAACTGACCTGCAACTACTCCCAGACCGACGCGCCGAAGAGTCTGATGCATTTCTCCTTCACGCGCACCGACGAGGAGAAGAATCTGAACAACGCGACGCGCGAAGCCTTCAAGCAGGCCGTGATCGACATCTTCGGCACCCGCATCGAGGACGTCCCGAAGAAGGTCCGCGACGCGATGAACCTCGGCAAGTTCGACGGCACCGGACGTCCGCTCACCGCCCGCCGCATCCTGGCCGTCGACAAGGCGATCGGCGCCGAGATGGCGGCCATGGCCAAGAAGTTCGGCATGACCGGCGGCGCCGGCGGCGACATCCTCTCCTTGCTCGCCAGCAACAGCGACATCCTGCAGTCCGCCAACCCGGCCCGCGAGTTCAAAACCCTCGCGAACCGCCACGCCACGGCCTCCATCGCGACGCACATCGCGTCCCGCGCCTCGGAAAACCTGGACTACAACAGCTTCGATCTGGACATCAAGCGCGGCATGGGGGTCGTCGTCGGCGGCAAGCGCGCCCCGCAGGATCCGGCCGCGGCCCACAATCTGGTCGCGCGGCTGCTCACCGGCAGGAAAACCGACACCTTCGACACGCTGGACGCGCCGACGCAGCGCAAGGCGCGCATCCTCATGTCGCTGATGCACCAGGGATCCCTCGCCTGCTTCATGACGGGCGTGTCCGGCGCATTCGACCACGACGCCAAGGTTTCGCGGTTCAGCATCGGGCAGTACCCCGGGGGCGATCAGTTCAACTCCTTCTCCATCACGAAGGACAAAGCCGGCAATTTCACCATCAAGGGCCAGGTCACGTTCACCGGACCGTTCATGGCCATCATGTCGAACGGCGCCACCTACTCGAACAAGGTCACCGACGGCAACGGAGCCGTCTGCAAATACGAGGGGACCATCAAGCTTTCCGCCGCCGACCTCGACAAACTCGCGAACGCCGACTGGACCAAGTACGACGGCACCGAAGTCAATGCGACGGACGCCGACACCACCATCCCCGACCGGTACAAGAAGGCCGCCGACAAGATTCCGGAGCCGTACAGGTTCACGGGCCGCGTTGACGTGTCCTTCAAGCTCCACGCCAACGCGCTGCACAACCTCGGCGCGTAACCTCCCGGCAACAACCGTGTAGACAAGGCAAAAGGAACCAACTTTTCAACCTTCAACTTTTCAACCCAACAACGGAGCGACCCATGGCACTCGACATCAACGGATACAACGCGGTTTTCAAGAAGTTCACGGATTTCGCGCAGGCGAAGGTGGACGCCGGCCAGACCAAGGCGATCGCGGACGCGCACCTTCAGCAGCCGCTCCTCGGCGGCCGCCGGGTCCTCGCCGTCTCCACGGCGCAGAACGACGCCGTCCACAAGTGGACGCGCACGAACGACCAGTACATCGTGAACGACCGCACCCGCGACCTCTTCCGCAAGGCGGTCGCCGACATGTTCGGCGGCGAGTCGAAGATCCCCGCCTCCGTGAAGGAGGCGATGCTGCTTTCCGACTACAACGCCGGCAAACCCCTCACCGCCCGCCGCATCATGGCGGTCAAGGCCGCGATCGACGCGGACGGCACCGCAAAGGCCCGCTCCGAGAAGTTCCGCCTCGAGTCGTTCGACGTCCCCGCCAACAAGGCGGCAATGCTCGCGAAGGGTTACTCCAAGGCGGAGCTGCCGCGCCTCGCCCGCGCCGCCCACTTCTACGCCGAGATCAACCACTGCTCCGAGGCCGCCGCTCTGGAAGCGCTGACGACGCCCGGCTCCAAGGCCAACCGCATCATGCAATACGGCGGGCGCTTCCTCGAAAGCGCGGCGAACTTCTCCAACGGACTTCGCCTCCTCGACAGCTTTGCGACGTGGTTCGCCGAGACGAAGGCGGCGCTCGGCGCGTTGGGCAAGGGCAGGAACTTTCCGGACGGGGCGAGCAAGACCCTCCTCAACGGCGACTCGTCCTACTTCGGCGACGACGTCCTGCGCGGCATGGAGAAGTTCGTCTTCGAGGAATTCGCCTGCAACGCCGCGCACAACCTCGCCGAGCAGGATCCCGAAAAGCTCTTCGGCATGGAGAACAACGCCGCGATGCGCCTGTTCGGGCGCGGCCTCGGCAACTCCTTCACGCAGACCGTCGCGAACATCCCGCCCGCCAAACGCGCCGCGTTCTATGCGGCCATGGACGCGGCCTTCCCGCTCATTTCCGATCCCGCAGTCGCGAAATTGTCCGCCCCCCAGCGCAAGGCGCAGGGCTTCCAGACCGTCCCGCTCATCGACCGCGGCAATGTCATCGGCCGCGTCATGAAGAACCTCGACAAGCTCCAGGCGCTCCTCGACAAGGGTCCGTTCACGCTCCGCGCCTTCGTGAAGACCTGCTTCCCCGAGGCCCGGAGCTATTCGATCGCCGGCGTGAACGCCCTCATCGAAGAGTATGAGGAGGCGATGAACGGCGACATAATCAATGATATCGATCCGAAGTATCCCCGGAATCTCAGCGGCCCCATGCAGCTGCTGATGGAGGAGACCGGCTGCACGATCGAGGAGGCCTTCACGGCCGCGAACGGCGGCAAGCGCCCGCCGGTGCCCAAGTACGCCGCGTCCGGCACGCTTCCGCTCTCCGCCTTCGACGGCACCGTGCGCGAGGCCCGCGACCAGCTTGAAGGAGACCTCAACCGCCCCGCAAACTACTCCATCAAGGACGGCCAGGAGGACATCCTCCCCGACGACGCCGGCTTCCGCTTCGCCTTCCCGGACGGCGCCTCCTTCAAGACCAACGGGAGCGCCGAGGGCCGCGCCCGGATCCCGACCGTCGCCGACAAGGTGGAGGAACTCTGCGGCGCCGTCCACCGCGAGCAGGCCTCGTCCGTCATGATGATGCTCTCGCAGTCCGGCCTCGGCAACCTGCGCGGTGGCCTGTCCGGCTACGGCGTCATTTCCAGCGAGCACAGCGCCGTCGATTTCACGCTCTCGAAGGACGCGGAGACCGGCGCCGTCACGATCACGTATTCCAGCCCCGCCGAGCTGCCGTTCCGCTTCGAGTGGACTGCCACGGTGGACGTCTTCGGCAATGTCACTTCCACGCCGCTGAAGTTCGAGAAGCCCGTCGAAAACCTGAACGCGGCCGAGGCCAGGAAGATCCTCGGCGACACCGCGAAGAAGCTCGGCGTCGCCCTCGACAAACGCTCGCTCGCAGCCGGCGCGGCGCTCCTCGCGCAGCACGGCGGCGGAATGTACGCGAAGAACCTCGGCTACTTCGCCGGCTTCATCGCGCGCCAGCCGCTCGCGGGCAACCGGGCCGCCGCCTCCGCCGCGCGCATCGCCGCCTTCGCGCAGGACGTGAGGAAGTGGCGCAGTTTCCCGATGGGCGAAGACCGCGCCAAGCCGCTCGCCGCCGCCGTCGCCCGCCGCCACAACGAATACATCGCGGAGTGCTTCGCCGACGAGACGAAGTTCCACGGCGAGCACGGCCGGCGCACCTCGATCTTCGAGACCTTCTACCAGGACGCAAACCGCAACACCTACGTCATCAACGGCAAGAAGTTCGCAACTGGCGGGGAACTCGGCGGCGAGGCGCTCCGAAACGCCGTCATCGACGCCCTCAAGGAGGCGCTGCCCGGCGAAAAGGCGCAGAAGGCGGTCTCGGTGCTGATGAACCAGTCCGGCCCCGGCGACATGCTGCGGTTCACCAACAAGATCCCGGCCGACGGCAAGGACGCCCCGGAGAACCTGCACGAACTGCCCGGCGCGGACCGCTTCGCGCACCGCGACATGACGACCGGCCTCTACCCGACGATGCTCCTCAATCCGCACATGTCCTTCGCGCTCGAAACGGCCCCGGACGGCCGGAGCGCCACCGTCACCATCGGGCTCGACTGCACGCTCGAAGGCGGCGACGGCGGCCAGGCCGTCGGCGCCTCATTCGGCAACGTCCGCATGCAGGAGCGCATCTCGATCGACCTCGCGCCGGAAACGCCCGTGGTCACGGACGTCGCCTTCGCCCAGCAGCTGGTCTAGAGCCCGCGCTTGTGAAAAGGCGCCGGCGGCCGGCCGTAACCTTCCGCCGGCCCGCGTGTCCCCAAGTCGAACGGCACCCCCTTCAACCTTTCAACCCTTCAACTTTTCAACTTTTCAACCCTTCGACCGGAGAACCGACCATGCCACTCGACATCAACGCCTTCCGTTCCATCGCCGGACAGAGCCCGGACAAGTTCATCTACGCCCAGGGCGAGACGCTCAAGGCGTCGCGCAGCGACACCCGCCACGGCGCGCACACCTACCGGGCCGCGACGAACGCCTTCCTCAAGGCGTGCGTCGATCACTACGGCTCGCGGATGGGCGAGGCGATCGTGAAATTCCTCCAGGCCGACATCGAGGGCGGCAAGCCTCTCACGGCGCGCAAGATCAAGGCGCTCGTCGAGTTCGCGGACGAGACGATGGGCAGCGCCAAGACCATCGACGTCGGCGGCAAGGCGGTCGAGCTGGAGAAGGTCGGCACGGACTCGATGTCGCGCGTCGGCTTCCGGACGAGCACCAAGCTCGCCAAGGCGCAGGCCGGCCAGCGGCAGAGCGCGGCCGCGACGCTCGCCGCGTTCAAGTTCGGCGCGGACGGCAAGGTGGATCTCGACGCGGTGCTCCGCCACCTCAACACCTTCCGCGCCTACATCGACCGCGAGATCGCGGCGAGCGGTGCCCCGGCCGAGCCGACCGCGACAAAGCTCTTCGAGAAGGGGCTCTTCACGGCGATCGACGCGATGGACAACAACGAGCTTTCCACCGTCTACCAGGGCCTGATCTCGAAGCAGACCGACGGCTTCAAGAAGGAGCTCGCCCGCATCATCAACCATCCCGGCGCCGCCCCGAAGACGGTCGCGCTCGCCGAGAAGGCGTTCGCCGACCTCTCGCGAGTCGAGGCGATGGTCGTCTCGGAAATTTCCCGCCGCATGATCCTCGACAAGACGCCGGACGCGGAGAAGGCGAACGTCCCGAGCCTGATGGAGCGCTACGTGGGCGAGGGCGCCAACCCCGCGAACCACTACGACGGCGCACGCGACATGTCCACCGTGAACCTCGCGATCATGGCCGGCAAGGCCGCGAAGGGCTCAAACGACGCGAAGACCGCGAGCGCGAAGACGGACGAGATGCTCAAGACCCACGGGATGGGCGCGGTCGATTCGAAGAAGATCGGCGACATGCTCCGCTCTCAGGAGCTCACGATCAACATGAAGTTCGCCGCGCTCATGGGCTACCGCCGCAGTGGCGAGAAGGCGCCGTCGCTCTTCCAGCGCGAGAACGCGCACCTCGTCAACACCTTCGAGTCGAAGGAGGAGCAGAACATGGACCTCCTGGGGACGGGCCAGCTCCGTCACCGCAACGAGGTGGAGAAGTGCTTCTTCCCCGAATACGGCACGAAGCCGCTTCAGGGCAGGGATCGTCCGGTTTACGGCGCGCTCAACATCGGAAAGTTCACAAGCGGCGGGGCGGACACGACCGTCGGCATCTACGGAAAGGTCGTGGTCGTCCTACGCCCGCACGTCAAGCAGAACTGCACCTACACGCTCGACGACTCCTTCTGGGCCACCAGGATTTCCCTGCCGCAGGCGAAGCGCGCGGAGATGGAGGAGAAGCTCGTCGCGGCGTTCGCGCACAAGCTGAAGGATCCCGACGCCGCCCTCGCCCAGCTGCGCAACCCAGAATCGCGAATCTGCCAGGAAGTCACCCGGTTCTACACGATGGAAGGCTCCGACGCCGAGAACCTCGGCGCGCACTGGCTCGACGACCTGATCCACCAATTGCAGGCGTTCCTTTCCAAGAACCGCAAGGACGGCGAGCCGAAGTTCGAGGACGGTGAAATCTACGCGCATTTCGTGGAACACCACGCCCTCAAGGATGTGACGCAGTCCAAGGTCGCCGGATACGACAACATCGAGAACCTGCTCGCCCAGCACTGCGACTTCACGGCGCTCTCGATGGGCGTCGCGACGCTGCGGAGCCAGGAGAACCCGAAGACGCCAAGCGCCTTCGCCGGCTGCGCCTACATCGAGGCGCAGTTCCACGGGCCGGTCGTGCTCGACCGCGACGTGGAGGAGATTCGCATCGACACGTCCGAGATGCATGAACACTTCAGAAACCTGTTCTACGATCTGCCGCAGGAGGAGCAGGACGCGCTCGACGAGGACGCCTGGATCAAGCAGAAGTGCGACGATGCCATCGCCGAAATCAAGAATGACACCAAGAACGCCACGTTCAAGGTCACGTTCTACGATTCCGAAGCCACGTTCGACAGGGAGGAGCGCCTCGTGACGGAGGCCCAGGAATCCCAGGAGAGGGAGGCCATCGCGCACCTGAAGGACGATTTCGCCGTAATGGCGCAGTCCTTCCTCGGCGAGCGCTTCGGCGAGGTCAAGGACTTTGTGATCCGCAAGCTGGCGACCAGCAACCATTCCCTCATCACTGGCATCGTCGGGAAAAATCTCGAACACGTCCCCGACTGGATCCGCGAGGTCGCCGAAGAGAGGATGGCGGCGATGGCCGCCACGCTCGGAACGAACACGGGAATCTATGACGAGGCCCAGGTGCGCAACCATCTCGCCAGCGAGTACTACGACCTGCTTGTTGACCTGGATGCCTCGATGAAGTGCATGGACACGCTCGGCTACACGGATCCCGCCGCGCGCGACGCGCTTCTCAAGGAGATTGCCCGGGCAAAGGTTTCGGGCAACAACAACATTGACCGTTTCGTCGCGGTGTACATCGCGGCCGAAAAGGCTCTCGCGGACGTGAACGCCTTCGCGAAGGACGTGCTGGAGAAGGACGTCGAGAACGGGTCCGAACTCATGCGGTTGGCGTTCAACGGCCTGCCGCCCCTCTCCGGCGTCGCGGCGCGAAGTGTCTCCCAGATCATCCAGAACGAAGTCAGGGAGATCAATCGCAAGATCGTCGAGCAGAAGCTTGACATTCTTGAAAACGAGCCGGCGCAGCTCGTGAATCGTCTGCGCAAGGCCGTGCGGCCCTTCATCGAGCGCAAGGCGAAAATCCTGTCATCGCAGGCGTTCATGGAGTTCCCGACCGTCGAGGAGCGCAACGCATTCCTCGCATGGGCCACGAGCGCCGGCAAGCTGAAGAACGACGCCGAGTTCGCCGGCATCTACGAGGGCAGCACGAAGCTTGCCGACGCGTTCGAGGCGAAGATCAAGTCCGGCGCGCCGCTCACCGCGCAGGATCTCGTGGACACTTTCAAGTCCTTCGTCGGCACGGCGTTCGACTACATGCAGGAAGACGCCAAGCAGCGTGGCGAATACGGCCCGGACGATCGCTCCAGCTTCATCGGCCGCATCACCTCCGTGGCGCTGAGCCGTCTCGCCGTGCGCGTCGGACGCGAGGGCCTCGCGAAGATCGCCGCCGCGCTCGACACGGCGGACGCCCGCTGGCTCCACACCGCGATCCTCACGGCAGGCGACGGCAAAACAGAGAGCCCGTACGACACATCCCGCGCCGGCACCCTCGAGACGGCCGGGGCGTTCTTCGAAATCCTCCACCAGCGCCTCACCGAGAAGTTCGACCTCCCGACGCATCCGACGAATCCGCCGGTCGGAATCGACTACCGCATCGTCCCGCCCGCCGCGCGCGCGCTCGTCGCGCAAATCAACCCGGTCGAGGCGCGTGATCGCGACGAGATGTATCCCTACGACCCCGCCTCCTCCGGCGCGCGCCGGCTCGCGAACGTCCCCGCGCCCGTCAACCCCGCCGCGCTGCCGCAGGACAAGGCCGGACGCAAGGCGTTCCTCGTCGACCGGATGCTCCCGATCTACCACGCCCACGAGAAGGGCTTCGACTACGGATACAACTACCACGGCCGCACCCACGCCACGCGCTCGTTCGTCTTCTCCATCGCGATGGGCAATATCCTCAAGGAGAAGGGCGTCGCGCTCGACATGAACGCCGTCGCGCTCGCCACGGCCGGACACGACACCGGCCGCCAGAAGAACGGAAGGGACACCGAAGCGTCGGAGAAGCGCTCCGCCGACACCGTCGTCGCCGCCGTGAACGAGGCGTATCCCGGCGCGGCCGGTCCCGGCTGGACGGCGCAGGTCGAAGCCAACATCACCACGAAGACCGCCGAGCAGGAGACGATCGAGGGCTACCTCTTCAAGTGCGCCGACTCGCTCGACTACACGCGCGTCGGCGAGCTCGACGAGGGACACTTCCCGTTCCTCCAGGAGCCGATCGCGACGCCAGACGGATTCGTTCTGCCGACCGACACGGGCATCCGCCGCCAGCTCATGAAGGAGGCGAAGCTCCTCTCCGAACTCACCAGCCCGCACGTCCTGATCAAGGCCGAGCGCGATCAGCTGGCGGACGAACTGGTAGACCTGCCCGCCGGCCAGGAATTCGACGTCAAGAACGCACGCCTCCAGGAAATCGACCAGCAGATCCTCCAGAGCGAGAAGCAGCAGACCGACACACTCTCCAACCAGCAGATCGTCGACCTCGTCGAGGACGCGATCCGCTCCCGTCCGCAGGACTTCCCGCTCCTCACCCGATACTACCTCGGCGTTCACCAAAACGGGGGGCGCCAAGGCGCTCGTGCCGAAGGATGACCCCGCCGCGCCGCCCGTCACGGCGTCCTTCGACATCCTCAACGCGTAGCCGCCCCGCGCCTGCCTTGAGGTCCCGTGCTGCGCCTGGTCCCATGGTCGGGGGAACGACGGCATGACGACGTCGATCATCGTGATCAATGCCAGTCCCAAGGATGCCGTGGACAGGCTGCGCCTGGCGGGGATGAGCCGCTACGCGGGCGTCCTCGGCATGCGCGTCGTGCCGGTCGCCCGCGAAAACGCCACCGCCGATGCGCTTCGCCGCATGCTGGCCGAATGGAAGCCGGTTGGATGCATCGTCTCGCACTCCGACAGCCGAATGCCCGTGCCTCCGGGTGTTCTCCGTCGGCTGCCCACCGTTCACCTGGAGTGCCAGGCAGGGTTTTCCAACGGTGACGTCTGCTCCGTCCTGCTCGACAACGCGGCCGTGGGCGAGATGGCATTCCGGGAGCTGGAGGCCGCGCGTCCCAAGGCGCATGCGCTCGTGCGGTTCTCGGACCCGATCGAGTATTCCGATGTCCGGGCCGCGCGATTCCTCGCCCTGGCCCGCGAGAAGGGAATCGACGTCCTTCAAACTGCGCTGCCCTATTTCCCGTGCGAGGCTTCCGGGAGGGCCCTTGCCGCATGGGCGGCCTCGCTGCCGAGGGGAACGGCCGTCTTCGCCGTCAGCGATCCGCTGGCGCGCCGCACGGCGGCCGCCCTCGCCGCCGCCCATCGCGCCATCCCGCGCGACATCCGCCTGCTGGGCGTCGACAACGTGCGGCAATCGGAACCGCTCGCCCCGTGGCTCTCCAGCATCGAACTCGACTTCGAGCACGAGGGATGGCTCGCAGCCCGGATGCTCTGCGACGTCGTCTCGGGACGCCTCCACCCCCCGGTCTCCGTCACCTTCGGCCCCCGCATGGTCGTCCGCAACGAATCCACCCGTTCGCTCCTGCGCCGCACGCAATTCGTGTCCGAGGCCGTCGACATGATCCGGCGCGAAGCCTGCGACGGACTCTCCGCGGACGATCTTGCCTCGCGCTTCCGCTGTTCTCGCTCCCTCTTCGACCTCCGCTTCCGCGAGGCGATGGGCCACTCGGCCTACGACGAAATCCTCCACGTCCGCCTGGCTCATGTCGACACCCTCCTCACGCGCACGAAGACCCGCATCGACGCCATAGCCGGAATGTGCGGCTTCGATTCCGAACACGCCCTCCGGTGCCTCTTCCGGCGCCGCTTCGGCATGTCGATGCGCGCGTGGCGGCGCCGCCACGCGCGCCCCTGAACCTCCCCGCGAATTCTTTGGTGAAAAATGACGGTTTTCTGGAACCGCGACGTATAATTGTCTCCGTGACGCGAAATTGCGCCATGGCCGGGATCTAATGAACTCGCGCCGGAATCCACGCATGAACACCCCATGAAAACATCCCTCATCGAATTCCTGAAACGTCCGAGTGGGCGTTGCTGTCCGCTTTTCCACACCGCCGTCGCGGCGGTCCTTTGCGCGCTTGCCACGCCTTGCGCCTCCCGCGCCGCGGACCTCGTCGTGGACGTCCCCAGCGGCACCCAGACGTTCTCGAACGCGGACTCGACGATCACCGACCGCGTCGTGAAAACGGGCAAGGGAACGCTCGTCATCCCCGACGACACCTACGTCTTCGCGGGCGGGTTCGTCATCTCCAACGGATACGTCACGGCAAACTACGAAAAGAGCGGCCTAGCCGCCGGCCATCTCGACATTGTCGGCGACAGCTCCGTTCCGGCCGTCCTCCAAGACACGGCGGCGGCCTTCACCGCGCCGGTCGCCGCGAGCGGCGCGGGCACTGTCGCGCTTCTTGGCTATTCCGGCATCGCACCCTCCGGCCAGGATCTCACCATCGACTTCGGAGGCGACGGCCGGACGCTCGTGAAGGGCGTGGACGGCTTCAATCCGACCAGCTGGCTTCTGCCCTCGACCGGCGGCAAGACCATCACGGTCGCCAATAGCGTCGATCTCAACGGCAAGGCGTTCGAATTCAAGCCGTCGGTGAAGAACGGGCGGACGCTGTTCCTGGGCGCCGTCACCGACTCCACCGGAGCCACCGCCGGCTCGAACGTCAGCTTCTGGGAATACGGCACCATCGTCTTCGTGGGCACGCGCGGCTCGGCCAGCCCCCGCGCCGTCGATTTCCAGTCCTACCAGTTCAACAACCAATCGGCCAACGTCGTCTTCTCCAACGCCACGATCCGCGTCCAGAAGGATTTCTACATGGGGCGGAACACCCGCAGCATCCCCTCGACGAAGTTCTACAACTGCGACAAGCGGACGACGGAAGGCTGGGATTTCTCCTACGGAGGATCCGGCGCCTCGACGCTCGTGGACGGCGGCACGTTCCACGCCGGCGCCCAGTTCTACATCGGCGACAACGCGGCCCGTCCGCACGTCGTCACCATCACGAACGATGCGGCGCTGACGTCCGGCAACAGGTTGATGTTCAAGTTCGGAACGTTCAACCAGGAGAGCGGCTCGGTCGCACCGGCCGCGGGAGATTCCCACATCGCGGACGCTGTTGGCGACGACTTCACCTACAACATGCGCGGCGGCACGCTGACGTTCGTCAACAACGACGTTCTGGGCTTCCTGGGCAAGGCCCTCCTGCACCAGACCGGCGGCACGGTTTCCGTGGCGAAGTGGTTCGGCATCGGCCGCGGCGACAGCGGCACCAACTGCAACGCCAACGGCCGCCTGAACGTCTATGGGGGCTCGTTCACCCACCAGAAGCCCGCCGCCGACGTGATGATGCGCATCGCCGAATACGGCACCGGCACCGTGGCCGTCGCCCACGGCGGCCTGTTCAGGGACCTCGCCGTCATGGGCACGTCGCTCGCCAACACCGGCACCGGCAAGGCGACCGTCCTCCTCCACCGCGGCGGCACGTACGAGGCCGCTGGCTTCTACAACGGCACCGGCGACAGCGCCCTCGTCTTCAACGGCGGCACCCTCCGCCTCAACTCCGCGCGCTACGCCTCCAACCTCTTCCCATCCTCCTTGAAGCGCATCTCGGTCTCCGCGCTCGGCGGCGCGATCGACACCGCCGGCCAGGGCGACTTCACGATCACGCGCCCGCTCGCCGCGCCGACCGCCGCCGATTCGTCCGAGGCCGCGCTCGCGCACCGCTGGACGTTCGACGACGGCTCGCTCGCCGACACCGCCGGCTCCTCCGACGCCACGATCCCCTCCGGCTCGAATGTGGAGTGGACCGATGACGGCGTGACGCTTCTCGGCACCGCCCACGGCACCTCGCGCGTGAACCTCGGCACCGACGTCCTCGCGACGGACGGCACCCCGAACACGATCGAAATGACCTTCACGGTCAACCGGCTCGTCAACAACGCGCGCCTCTTCGACATCGGCTCCGATGGCAAGACCACGGACGGTTCGATCAACGACCTCTGGTTCTGCCCGCACTCGCTCCACAGCGCCAGCGGCAAGTACTACCCGCTCCTCCGCACCAAGGACAACTACCTCTCCTGGCACCTCCAGGGACTGGTCCTCGAAGTCGGCAAGCCCTACCACCTCACCGTCGTCCTCGTTCCGAACGGCACGAAGACGAACTTCCGCTTCGAGATCCGCGAGGCGCAGACCGGCACGCTCGTCGGGCGCGTCCCGACGAATCCCGCGCAGGACTTCGTGACGACCGCGAAGGACGTCTCGATGGCGACCGGCTTCGAACAGGCCAACGGCTTCTGGCTCGGCTATTCCCTCTGGAACGACTCCGCTCCGGCGATCACCTACCACGACATCCGCGTCTATCATGAGGAGCTCGCCGACGAAATTCTCGCGCAGAGCGTCGAGGACGGCGCGGAGGCGCCGTTCGCCTTCCGCAAGCGGGGCGAAGGCAAACTGACGCTCTCCGGCGCGAACGCCTACCGCGCCGCGACGGCCGTCGAGGGCGGCACGCTCGCCCTCGCCTCCGGCGCCACGCTCCCCGCCACCGATCTCCTCGTCGCGTCCGTCGCGGTCCTCGATCTCGGCGGCGCCACGCAGTCCGCAACGCGTCTCGAAGGCTCCGGCACCGTCCGCGGCGGCTCCCTCGCCGTCTCCGGCAAGATCGTCCCCGGCGGCGTCGGCACGGTCGGCACACTGACGCTCGACGGCACGGCGCTGCAATCCGGCACGCTCGTCGCGGACTTCGGCTCCGACGGCGCCTGCGACACGCTCGTCTCCACCGGCGCGATCGATCTCTCGAAGCTCTCGCTGGAGTACGGCGACGGCCTCGACGCGCTCGATCCGGACCGCGCCTACGTCCTGGTGCGCGGGGCCCCCGTGACCGGGACCTTCGCCTCCTTGCCGGCTCGGCCGCGCGGATTCGACCTCTCCTATTCCGCCACGACCGTGTCGCTCGTCCGCCCGGCATTCGTCATGATCGTGCGCTGAGGCGCTTCCCGGCCCCTCCCATGCGCCGTTTCGCACTCGCCTCCGCCCTCTTCGCCGCCGCGTTCACCGCGGTGGCGAAGTCTCCGTTCGATTTCGTGAAGGAACTCGACGCGCCGGCGCCCGCCGTGCCGTATCGCCCCGTCGGCCCGGAAACGGGCGTTTCCGGCGAGGCGACCGGATTCTTCCACGTCGAAACCATCGGCGGCCGCGACTGGGCCGTCGATCCGCTCGGACGCGCCGTGTGGCTCTCGGGCGTCGAGCACGTGCGCTCGAAGGGGTGGTACTGCTCGGCGCTCGGCTACAGTCCCTACGGGCGCTTCGTGGAGACGAACTACCCCTCGCTCGCGGCGTGGGCCGACGAAACGACGCGGCGCCTCGCCGACTGGGGCTTCGCCGTAGTCTCCGGCGAAGTCCAGACCGAACTACGCCGCCTGCGTCTCGCGCACACCCCGTGCCTGTTCCTTTCGGACAACCTCGGCTTCGCGGACCGCGAGTGGTGGATCGCGCCCAACAAGCGCGCCCCGGGTTCGCAGTTCCCGAACGTCTTCCACCCGGACTTCCCGAAGTTTTGCGACCATTTCGCGCGCTGCCGCGTCGCGCCGCACAAGGACGACCCGTGGCTTGCCGGGTGGTTCCTCGACAACGAGCTCGCCTGGCACGGCGGCGCCGCCGATCCCGCCGTCGGCCTCTTCGACCGCGCGATGGCGCTGCCGCCCGAGCACTCCGCCCGCCAGGCGGCGGAACGCTTTGCCGCGGAATGGGGCGGCGGGGCACACCATGGCAACGGGGGTTCGGGGGCAAAGCCCCCGGTCGTTGCCTCCCGCGAAACCAAGCGGCGGTTCCTGCTCCTCTGCGCCGAAATATACTTCCGCGAAACCACCGCCGCGATCCGGCGCCATGACCCGAACCACCTGATCCTCGGCTGCCGCTTCGCCGGCATCGACCGCGGCGCGGGCGATCCCGGCGTCTTCGAGATCGCCGGCAAATACTGCGACGTCGTCAGCTTCAACCTCTACCCGTGGGCCGACCTTGCCCGCAACGAAGTGCGCGTGGGCCGCGCCGGTCGCACCGTCCCGGAGCGCCTGCGCGACGTCCGCGCGCGCGCCGGCAAGCCGCTTCTGGTGACGGAGTGGAGCTTCCCGGCGCTCGACACCGGGCGGCCATGCTACGCCGGGGCCGGGCAGCGCCACGCGACGCAGGAGGGGCGCGTCGCCGCCTCGGAGCTCTTCGCGCGCACGCTCGCCGCCGAGCCGGGCGTCGTCGGCTACGACTACTTCATGTGGTACGACCAGCCCGGCGCCGGCGCGAGCAACGTCCATTTCCCCGAAGACAGCAACTACGGCCTCGTCAACGAGCAGGGCGTTCCCTACGAGGGCCTCACGCGGATGTTCGCGGCCCTCCACGCCGACGCCGGCCGCATCCACGCCGAAGGCGACGCGCCCGTTCCGCACGATGCGCCGCCGGAGCCGTCCGAGGCCGAGCGCTACGCCGCGGAGGCGCGAACGTCGCGGAAAGCCGAGCCCGTTTCGTGGTCGAAATGCGCCGACGGCGCCTGGGCCCTTTCCAACGGCCTGGTGCGCCTTTCCGGCCGCATCGGCGGACGCGACATGGTCGGTGCAATCGCCTGGAACGGCGCGGCCCCCGTCGCGCGGTGGGGCGGCGCGCTCGTCGAATGGCAGACGCCCGACGGCAGGGAGCACTACACCGACGTCTCGCGCGTCACGGATGTCGCGTTCGCCCGCGACGACGCCACCGGCGCGGTCTCCGCGACCATCCGCGCCGAAGGCGAGGCGGAGGCCGCCCGGTTCGCCGTCACGCACCGGATCACCCTGGCGCCGGGAATGCGCGGGATCCTCGTCGAAACCGTTTCCGCCGAAAACCTCGGCGACGCGCCGCTGCGCGTCCTCCAGCTCATGATGCGCCCCTTCGCGCTTGGAGACTCGCCCCCGAAACGCCTTCCGCGCGTGCCGAACCGGGCCGACGGCCTCACTGAGTGCTACTGGGGCCTTGCGGACGGCTCGCGCCTCGTGTTCGCGACCCACGACCCCTCCCTCGCCGCCTGCATGTTCTGGATCGGCGACGACGGCGTGCAGCATCCCGACGCCCGCTTCTCCGCGCCGGGCGGCCCCTTCGCCATCGCCCCCGGCGCCACCTGGTTCCCGCCGGTCCCGATGGCCGGGCGCCTGCACCGGCGGCCCCAGGCCCCGTAGAAGCGAGCGCAGTTCTGGCAAAGCGACGTTTCCATTGCGATCGATCCCGACAAAAATGGCTGTATCCTTCGGCGGGCCTTTCGTGTAGAATGGGTGGCGACACGCACGACATTCCGCGCACGGTCGCCATCCAGCACGAAAGGAACCTCCCATGAGCGGACACGCCAACTTCGCCCCCATCGGCCACAATCTTCCCCCCGTCTAGGGGGGCGTCCCCGGTCCCGCCGCGCCACAGCCGGCGCCCTAGCCCCAGCCGCCCGCCGAGGTCGAGCCCCCGGTCGCGGACGCGATGAGCCGCTTCGAGGACGAGAACGGAAACTCCTACGTCGCCTGGAACCCGCTGAACGACGCCGGCGAGGCGATCAAGGAGGCGCTTTCCACGGCCCTCACCAAGCACATCAACTCGCTCCCCTCCAAGGCGACCGCGGAGCAGCAGGCCGCGCTCGAGGAGGCGATGTTGCAGTGCGACCGCCGCATTTCCGAAATCGAGACGATCGTCCTGCAGGTGACCGAGATCGCCGAGCGCCACCTCGACGGCCAAGAGATCGACAAGGCGACGCAGGCCCGCCTCGCCCGCAAGCTCGTGGACCTGGCGGGCGAGCAGTCGCTCCGGATGCACGACCGCACCCGCGCGCTCGAGGCGCTCCACGCCGGGCTCGACCCGCTCGTCCGAAAGCTCGACGCCTATGCCACGCACGGCACCGACACCGTCACGAAGGCCGGCCTGCGCACCCTCACGCGCGAAATCGACCAGGCCCGCAACGCCCTCGCCGCCGAATCGCGGCTCGACGACGCCATCGCCCACGCCGAGCGGCTCGCCGCCGAGGGCAAGGTGCTCGATGCCGCCGACTGGCTCGCCGCGCACGACGAGCCGCTCGGCCGCGGCCCGATCCGCGCCCCCCGCGCCAACGGACGCCCGGTCTCGCTCGACCACTCCTGGTCGGACAAGACCCACTTCCTCGTCTGCCCATCCTACTTCACCCGCGACTACTTCGACAGGCTCTTCGGCTAGCGCGACCCATGCGCCAGCGCTTTCCAGTGGCAGGAAATTTGCGCCAACCAACGCGCCCCACTCCCCCTGCGCCAGCGCTTTCCAGGACTTGGACAACCCGACTCTATTCGCGCCAGTTTCAGTTGAACCCCGACGTCGCGCCCAGCCATACGCTTGTTCACGACCAGACTTAACCCGGAATATTCGGGACAAGTCTGTAATGTCCGAACGCTTGCGCGCGACTCGACCATGTGGCGGCCCATCCGCAGTCCAGCAGTCCCAAGTGAGCTGATCGATAAAAACCTGCCCATTGCGTAGGGATGGCATCTTCCGGCTAGGCGTCGGTTTTCGGCGTAGTGACCTACGTCGAAAACCGGCAACAAAGCCGGGAAGCGCGAGACCAAGCAAGGGAAAGGATTGTTGAGAACAGCACACTAGGAGCAATCCGCCGCCCGACACCAAGTCAAGAACCACAAACAAAAACCTCGGCGAGCTGACCAGCGACGACATCCGTTACGAAAACCTCCGGACCATAATCCTGTCATCGTGAAACGGCAGGAAAAGCATCGAAGAAGAATCAAACCAAGCCTTCCTGCAGGCTTATCCCGGCCGCTCTCCAGCGGTCTATCATTTCACCGTAGTTGACATAGCCCCCATCCTCCTGCCGATCTCCGGCCATCATGCGTTTCTCCGCAGCCCCCCCCTCACCCGCCGCTCTCCGGCGATCTGCAGTTTCACCGTAGTTGACATAACTTACCGCCCGCCACACTCCAGCCACCATGCGTTTCTCCGCAGCCCCCCCACTCACCCGCCATTCTCCGGCGATATTACGTTTTACCGTAGTTGACATAACGCCCCATCCTCCTGCCGCGCTCCAGCCATCATGCGTTTCACCGTAGTTGTAATACTCCGCCCTCCTACCGCTCTCCGGCGATCTGGAGTTTCGCCGATGTTGTCAACCGCACCTCCCCGCCGCGCTGCTCGCAATTTTCGTTTCACCGTAGTTGACGAACATCCCTGCGACTTGGATTCAGCGGCCGACGGCCATCCTCTGCCGTTCTCAGGCGGTGCTCTCTCCGGCCTTGGGCTCCGGCCTCTCCGGCGCCTGGCCGCTCCATGCGAACCGTCGTCTGCGTTCCCTTCGCCGCCGGAGTTCCTCCGTCATGGCTTTCACGCATCGGCTTTCCGGCGAGGCGAGGAGCGCCGCCGCCTCCCGGCGCATGGGAAGCACGACTCCCCGGACGCGCTCCGGCAGCGTCTCTGGCCCCGGGAGCAACGCCGCCGCCGGCACGGGATCGAACGCCCCGTGCGCCTCGCGGAACTCAAAGGCGAGCCGTCGGCACGACATGAGCATTGCGTAGTGCTTCAGCATCCACGTGCAGTGGGTTTTGAGCCATCCCTTTACGCCGGCGTTGCGTCCGACGATTTCCCCGTCGCGGTTGCGGAGCAGGGAGCTGTCCACAGTCGCCTCAATGTCCAGCAGCATCGACCCCAGTCTTATCTTCTCCTCCACGCGCCC
>DJYI01000122.1:11297-11913 GCA_002448475.1 Verrucomicrobia bacterium UBA6982 | reverse complement strand
CGGGTATCTCTTTCGCTTCCGATTATCGCAGGTTGCCAGAGCCCCCGCAATTCCAATGTCGCGTCAATGATTATGCGATTTTGCGACATCATGTCGCAAAATAAAGTCATTTTTTGTAGAATTCCCGCCGACGTGAAACGCCAAACGGGGGATGAAACATGGCAGCAGATGGAAAGAAGAGGCCGCTAGTCGTGGCGATCGTGACGTCCGACTCCGGTGTCGGCCGCGCGGTGCTGGGCGGCGTCGCCGGCGCGGCGCGCAACTTCGACTGGGCGCTTGAGACGATCGACCCCTCGGTGACCGGGGCCGACTTCTCGCAGTTCGCCGAACTGCTCGCCCTGGCCGACGGCGTCATCGTCCGCCTCCGGCAGATCTGGCTCGTCGTGCGGCCGTTTCTCCGTCAGGGGACGCCTGTCGTGGGCATCGACATCGCGCCCTTCCCCGGTTCCGGGCTGTGGGCCGTGGTCAATCCCGCCAACCAGCGGATCGGCGAAATGGCGGCCGACGAACTCATGGCGGACGGATGCGCGTGCCATGCGTTCGTCCCCGCCCTCCCGCCCGTCCCCTGGGGTGACGCGCGGGGCAGGGGATTTCTCGAGCGCGTCCGCGCGGCGGG
>DJYI01000122.1:1494-11227 GCA_002448475.1 Verrucomicrobia bacterium UBA6982 | reverse complement strand
GCGGCGACGCCCGCCGCTACGAGCCGCGCACCACGTGGACGCGCGTCGCGGAGCGCGACGCGCTCGCGGCATGGCTCTCGGAACTGCCGCGGCCCTTCGGCGTCTTCGCCCGCAACGACGTCATCGCCGGATTCGTGCTGCGCGCCTGCAAGCGCGCCGGCATCGACGTGCCGCGCGAGGCGAAAATCGTCGGCGCGGACGACGACGAGACGCTCTGCCTCTACGCCTCCCCGTCGCTTTCAAGCGTCCGCATCGACCACGAAGGCGGCGGTCGCCGGGCGGCCGAGGCCCTGCGCCGCTCCTTCGGCAAGCCATGTCCGGCGCGACCGGTCGCGCTCGTGTTCGACCCGTCCGGCGTCACGCGCCGCCTCAGCACGGGAAGGCCGGGACCGGAAGGCGACGCGCGGCTCGCGGCCGGACTGGCGTTCATTTCGCGGCATTTAGGCGAACGCCTCGTGGGCGCGACGGACGTCGCCGCCGCGATGGGCCTCGGGCGCCGCCAGGCCGAGCGGCTTTTCCGCAACGCCGGAAAATCGATCCGCGGGGAACTGGAGGCGGTGCGCCTCGCCCGCGTGAAGACGCTTCTCGCCTCGACCGGCATGACGCTGGAGAGCATCGCGGTCGAATGCGGCTTCTCGACCGGCATCTACCTCTCCGGGCTCTTCCGTCGCCGCTTTGGCGTCTCCCCCGGATCCTGGCGGCGTGCCGCCCGCGCGCAAAGGGCCATGGCGAACGCATGAAGCTCTTGCGCGCCATCCCCATGGCGACGGGGCGTCACTTGCCCCGGGCGTGGTCGATTTTTTCGATGTCGTCGCCCGCGGCGGCGGCGGAGTCGGAAACGCCGGAGAAATACGCGACCCCGCTTTGCGACGGCAGGAGCGTCGCCGTGCAAACCGATCCGATGCGGAATTCGCCCGCCGTTTCGGCGTTCGGGGCGGGGTCGATCTCGAACGCCCGTTCGACGCTTTCGCCTTTTTCCCATCCGGGAAGCGCGGCATGGCGCCAGATGAAAAGCCGCCCCTTTCCGGCGTTGTGGTAGCCGTTGAATGTTGCGACCGGCTTGCCGTCGGCGCGGATTTCGGCGACTAGCGCGTTTTCGTCGGCCTCCCCGAAAATCCCGAAGAGGTTTCCCTTGGCGCGGACGGCGAGTGGCGCTCGTTCGACTCCGCCGAAGGCGAGGACGCCGTCCATCCAGCGCGAGGAAAGGCCGTCATACCAGAGCGACGTGCGGTAGTCAAGGCGCGGTGTCCATGCGGCAGGGTGCGGGGCGGACGCGAGCGCGGCGGCGTCTGCGCGGCGGAGGTCCTCCGCCGTGCCGTAGAGCGGGGTTTCCGGAACGCGGCCGACAACCCCTTCGGCGACGGCGCGGCGGTATCCGGCGATGCCCGCCTCCGCGAAGTAGCGGTAGCCTGGATCGTCGGGATGCCCGCCGTCGATCGGCCAGAGCACGTCGATCGAGGTCTTTCCGGCTCGGAGGTCGGCCAGCATCGAGGAGTCGCGATAGATGTCGCCCACGGCGGTGCCATACGGTTCCGCGAGCCGCAGATACGGTTTGCGGCGGCGGTGCACTTCGTCCGGATCCTTTCCGGCGAGAACGCCCGCGATCCACTCCCGGAAGGTGAAGAACATCTGCACGACCGGCACGCCCGCGCCGGTCATGCGGCGCAGGAGCGATTCGTAGGCGCATGCCGCCGTGAGGTTTTCAAGGTCGCTTTCGCGGTTCCACCCATCGTTGCAGGAGAAGTCGAGGAAGACGAGGTCCGGCTTTTTCGCGAGCACGTCGCGGTCGAGCCGGAATATCCCGAGCAACGATCCCGTGCCGCCGATGGCGGCGTCGACGAACGTGAAGTGCGCGTCGGGATAGGTTTCGGAGAACCAGTCCGCGACGAGCCCCCGGAATCCGGTGCGGTTGGGCTCCGTGGCGTTGGCGCTCCAGGTGAGCGAACCGCCGAAAAAGACGACGGTGAGGCGCTCGCCGGCGCGGGCGCGCGAGTCGAAGGCGGCGAAGGAGGCGGGTTGGGCGACCACCTGAGACGCTGTCGCCGCGAGCGTGGCGCATACGGTTGCGAGAGAGCGTTTCATGTTCGCTTAAAGGGCAGGGAAGGGCGACGGTGGGACCGCCGCCCCGGCGGGTTCAAAGTCTATCAGACCGCCGGGCAAAAGCCAAGTGTAAACGCGGTTCGCCTTTCGGCGCCGCTGCGGCCGTGAAGCTTGCGCCAGGCGCGGTCGCCTGTCCGCACGGTCGAACCCGCGCGTGGAACATGTGCTGTCAGCGGCAAATGAGAAAAAGTCCGACGAGACACGAAACCACCGCAAGAGCAACCAGTTTTGTGGCCTTTTCCTTTAGGACGAACGTAGAGTAGGCGGTGAAGGCGAGGACGCAGCTGCCGACTAGGATCGGCCAACAGAGGGCGCCGGCGCCCGCACGGCCAAGGGCGTCCATGCCCGGATAGAAGAGCGTGTAGGCGAAAAGAAGTCCGAAGAACTGCATTCCAAGCGCATAGAGCCAGAGGCGTCCGCGAGCGAGCGATGAGACTTTCCGGAGGAAAGCGGCCTTGTCGCGCGCCGCGCCCGCCAGAAGCATTGCGACGGCGGGACAAAGCGTTCCCGTGGAGGCGGCGATGGCGCGGAGCAAGGGCGAAACGGACCGCGCCTGCTCAAAGTGGGAAGGGGCGGCCGCAAGATTCTGCTGGACGGCGCAAATGGCAAGGGAAAGAAACGCCCAGAACCGCCAGCCTGCGCCCGAACGCGACGCCGCGGGTTTTCCGGGCGCGGGGCCCTCGTCCTTCGCGATGGCGAAGAGCGCTATGGCGGCGACCAGAAAAGCCATGCCGACAATGCGCGGTGGCGTGAGCGGGTCTCCGAAAAACACGACGCCGCCGAGGAACGAGAAAAGCTGCGCCGACTGCATGATTCCCCAGACGCGTCCGTTTGGCCCGCGTTGCATCCCGACAGCCATGGCCTGGAGAGCGGCGAAGTTCAGGGATCCGGCGAGGGCGTAGGTGCCGAGCGTCGCCGCCAGGACCTTTCCCCCGACGGGAGACGGCGGCAGGAGGAGCGCGCCGAGAATAATCCCGGCGACGATGGACACTACGGACGATCCGAGTTGCACCATCCCGGTGTCGAGCCCGTCTTTAGGAGCACGTCCGAGAATCGCGCCCGTGAGGCACCAGCTGGAACCGACAATGGCAAGCGCGATTGCCCCGAAGGCCATGGAATCGCATTGCATGAGACAACTCTCCTTGTGGGAACATTTCCGATCGTCCGGAATTGCGTCTCGCCGACGGACGTGGCGCGGGCGCGGAGAATACTACATGGGATGGCCTTGGTCAATTGTGGACAGCGGTATTGGATGACGACGACAGAGCCATCTTTGCGAATGACTCCGATGGAGACGCGGATGTTCCTTTCGCTGGCGGCGGCATGGCGACTCGCATGGTTTGCCGCGCAGCGGTTTTACTTTTCGGCGCCGCAGCGGCCGTGAAGCGTGCGCCAGGCGCGGGGCGTGAGGCCCGTGTCGCGGCGGAAGCGGCTGACCAGATACGAGGCGTGGCAGAAGCCGCATTTCGCCGCGATCCGGTCCAGCGGGAGATCGGTGTCGCGCAGAAGGTTCCGGGCCGCGACGAGGCGCTGGCGCAGGATCTCCGCGCCAGGCGTCCGCCCGAGTTCCGCCTGGAAGTGCCGCGCGAGCCGAAGCGGCGCCACTCCGATCTCCACTTCGCGCCCGGCGGACGCGAAAGCGGCTCCGAGACGCGGATGTTCCACGACGCGGAATGCGCCGCGCGCTTCCTCGACGTCTGGCGCCGCATCGCCGCGCGCTTCTGCGGCAACGCCGACGTCATCTATGGCTACGACCTCGTCAACGAGCCGGTGCAGCGCAGGGAGGCGCTTCCCGGCTGCGACGGTTGGACGCTCCAGCGCCGCGCCGCCGAGGCGATCCGCGAAATCGACCCGGAGACGCCGGTCATCGTCGAATCCAACCTGCTCGACCATCCGGAAACCTACGGGACGATGTCGCCGCTCGACCTCGCGAACGTCATCTACGAAGTCCACGTTTACAACCCGGTGGACTTCACGCACCAGGGCGTCGGCGGCCCCTACGAGCCGAAATCCTACCCGGACGTCCGGCGCGGCTGGGACAAGGACTTCCTGCGCCGCGTCCTCGCGCCGGTTCGTGCCTTCGAGGAAAGGCACGGCGCGAAAATCTACGTCGGGGAGTTCTCCGCCATCGCCTGGGCGGACGGTGCGGACAAGTGGCTCGCGGACGCGATTTCCCTTTTTGATGAATACGGCTGGGACTGGACCTACCACGCCTTCCGGGAGTGGAGCGGCTGGAGCGTCGAGCACGAGGGCCACGACGCGAAGCACATGGTTCCCTCCTCGGACAACCCCCGCAGGCGCGCCCTGCTCGACGGCCTGAAGGGCGGCGCGGACAGTGAGTCCTCCTTCCCGACCGCCGGGGAAAAGGCGGGGCAAGCCGTCCCGGCGAGCCGGTAGGGGCCGACCGCCGGGCGGCCCGCAATGAGCGTGCCCCTTTCGCGGGCAGATGCCCGCGCTCCCAGGAATCTTCCAGCCCGCGAAAATGGGAGGTGCGGCTTCCAGCCGCGCCACATCATCGTTCAACTTTTGAACTTGGTTTTGGCCCCGCGTTTTGCTAGACTTTGAGCCGCAAACGACAAAGGGGGCGACATGCGACCGAGCAAACGCAGAACCGGGAAATCCAGAGCCGAAGACTCGATCGTGCAGCGCATCGACGATATCGAGTGGTGTTCTCTTGCCAACGTTCCGCGTCTCCTGAAGTTTCCCTATCGCGTCCATGTCGTAGGCTGGGTGCTCGCCGGCGCGGCGCACTACCGCGGCGCCCACCTCTCCTACGGGACGGAGTTCTGCGTCCGCCTGCGCTCGGCGGACGCCACGGCGGTCGATGTCGTGGCCGGAGTCCGCCACGAGTCCTCGTTTCCGCACGTGATCATGAAGCGCCCCGGCGAGCGGCACGAATATCGCGCGCCCGGCTGGCGCGAGGCGTTCTACGTCATCTACCCGTCGGGAACGGAGGCAATGCTCCGGGATGCCGGAGTCGATGAAGGGCCTGGCGCGCGGCCGGTGTGGTCTGTTTCCGGCGCACAGGACATTCTCGATTCCATCCGCGAGATGCGCGCCCTTTTCCAGCGACAGACGGAACCTGGCGTCGCCGACGAGCTCGACGCGCGATGCTGGGCGCTCGTGACGCGCCTCGTCGCGCTTCGCGAGCATCCGGCGGGCAAGCCGCACTCCCCGGTGGATGCGGTCGATCCGGCGGCGTGTCGCTCCGACGACGACCGCATTCGCGCGTTTTCCGCCTCGCTTCCGGCGCGTTGCCTGAAGCACGTCGATTTCGCCACCGAAGCGCGCGCCCTCGGATTCTCGCGTAGTGTCTTCTACCGGCGCTTTACCGCGCTCGTCGGCGAGCCGCCGGAAAAGCATCTTCAGAATCTCCGCCTCGACGCCGCGGCGCGTCTGCTGCGCGAGAGCCCGTTCTCCGTCAAGCAGGTGGCCGGCGCAATCCACGACCGTTCGCAGTCGCATTTTGCGGCGGCCTTCCGCGCCCGCTTCGGATGCACTCCGAGCGCCTGGCGGGAGAGTCCAGGCCTCTGGGACGCAAAAGACAATCATTGAGACGCACAAGACAATCCTTTGTGGGAGAATTGATTCCGCCAACCGCGAATTGCGGTCGGTTTCAAAAACTCACAGGGATTGTCAAGATGAGAAAACGAACGATTGCAACAATGGTCGCCGCCGCGTTGGCGGCACCTTTCGCCACCGCCGGAACCGTGGCCTACTGGCCGCTTGCCTTCGAGAACGGTGTCCGCACGACGACGGCAAACGTCTTTGTCAATCAGGGTGACGGCGGCACGCTCGACGCCGTGCCATCGTCGCGTTCCGGCGCGTCGTGGGTTGCCGGCGACGCCTACTGTCCTCTGGGCACCAACGCCTTTCCCGTTGGCTATGGCGTCTGGGATCCCGTTTCGGGCACCAATGCCGTTGCCGACTCCGCACTCTACTTCCACAAAACAAGCCTCGCGGGCTACGCCGGGGCGCTGCGCGTCGCCAATCCCGCGGCGCTGCGCCTCTCGACGTTCACGATCGAGTGCTTCATCCGCATGCAGCAAGGCACGGGTCAAGGCGACTGGAACTGCATCGCCGTTATGCCGCAACAGATCGCGAACTGCGCCAACTACGAGTCATGGGGCCTTCGCGTGACGGGCGCGGAAACCATCAAGGCGCGCTTCTCCAAGGACAAGGGGACCGTCTCGGCCAATCTTGGAGGCACCGACAACACGGAGATCGGCTCCAATGGAAACGCGCCGGCGATTTACGACGGCGGCTGGCACCATGTGGCGCTCGTGGTAGACGGCTCCACGCTCAAGGCCACGCTGTTCGTGGACTACATCCAGCGCGGCACGGGAACGCTTCCCGAAGCCGTCGCCTACAAGTCCGGCATGGACCTCTTCATCGGCAACACGCCGCAGACGACCGGACCCTTCGGCGGCTCGATCGCCCATTTCCGCGTCTCGGACGCGGCTCTCTCGCCTTCTGAATTCCTGCACTTCAAGAGCATGGCGCCGGCGGCGGAGGAAGATCCCGACACCGTGCTGCACGTGACGTTCGAGCCGGTTGCCGGGATTTCGACCCCGCTCGCCTTCTTCAACGACGCGGCGAACGGCTCCGCCCTCGACTGCCTCGTAGCCAACTACTACCCGCAGGGCGCGGCCGACGTGCCGTTCACCCCGGTGTTCGCGAACCTTCTCGACGCGACCGGCGCGGCCAGCGCGAAGAGTCTCCTCAACGCGACGCAGACCACCGGCGGCAAGACCGTCCCGACCTGCCTTCAGTGGCAGCCCGAGGAGGATGTCTTCTCCAACGGCACCTTCACCGTGGAATGCTTCTACAAGACCTCGAAAACGCTCGGCAGCTGGATCCCGCTCGTGCGTCGCCTCGGCGGCTACAATGTCCAGTTCAACCTCGGTTTCAGCGGCGGCGCGAACGCCGGCAAACTAACCGCCGCGTCCGTCCCCGGCGATACAGGAGCGTCCGTATCGATCGTGGACTCCGTCCGCTCCGATGACGGGCAGTGGCACCACGCGGCCCTCGTCGTCAATCGGGGCCGCGGGACGATTGCGCTCTTTCGCGACTATGAGCAGGTCGGCAGCGCGGACTACACGCGCGTCTGCGCGCCGACGGACAAGCCCGTCTGCATCGGCGGATCCTACAGCAACGACGGCGTGTTCTACACCTTCGACGGCGCGATCGACGATGTGCGCATCACCATGCGCGCGCTGACCATCGGCGAGTTCCTGCGTCGCGACAACCTCGTGCCGGCCGGTAGCACCGTTGCGTGGGCGGCGTTCGACGACGCGCTTGCCGCCGACGCTCCCGCCTTCGCTCTCACGAACGGCACGGCCGCCGCCGTCGGCGATGGCGGAGCCGTCCCGGCTTTCGTGTCGCTCGGCTCCGGCGAGCGCATTGAGGACGGTGCGGGCAACTCCCTGCGCTCCTCGAATCTCGCCGCGCTCTCGTTCGAGCAGGGCGTCGTGAAGTATCCTGGTAACGTCCTGCTGCCGCTCCTCGACGAGCAGACGGTCGAGTTCTTCGTGAAGGCCGGCCCACAGACGCCCTTCGCCGGTCTTTTGCGCTGCAACCTCTACCGCGACGTGGCGGACATTCCCGTCTGGGGACTTTCCTTCGACGAATACGACGGCACGAAACTGCGCGTCCGTTGCACCACCGTCTCCGCCGCTTCGTGGAACAACGTCGGCATCAACGAGGACACGCCGGTCGTGGTCGGCGACGGCCGCCGCCACCACGTCGCGCTCACGCTTTCGACCACCGGGCAGGGCGAGTCCGCCTCGACGACCGTGAGCATCTACAAGGACTACGAGGAGACCCCCTCCTGGAAGAAGACCGTTTCCGGCCGCCTCTTCTACGGCGGTGGCTACGCGCCCGTCTGGATCGGCGCATCCTCCTCCGCGACCGCCTTCTTCGACGGCGAAATCGACGAACTGCGCATCTCGCGCGGCATCCTCGCTCCCTCCTCCTTCCTCCGCCGCGGAAAATTGCCCTTCGTGATGGTCGTGCTGTAGCCAATGCCGTATTTCAATCTTTCGACGGCGAGGGCGCCGTCGCAACTTTTCAACTTTTCAACTTTTCAACCTTTCAACCTTTCAACTTTTCTCATGAACATTCCTGTCCTCGACACGCGAACGGGCGTTCGTTCCGAATTTCTCGGCCTCGGCTTTGAAAAGCTCGACCGCGACCTATTCGACCCCGCGAAGGCATATCCCTTTCTGCCAGCCACTGGCGTTTCGTGGATCCGGCTCCAGAGCGGCTGGCAGCGCACGGAGCGCGAAAAGGGCATTTACGACTTCGCGTGGCTCGACGAAATCGTCGATTCTCTCGTCGGCCTCGGCCTCAAGCCGTGGATGTGCCTCTGCTACGGCAACGCGCTTTACGGCGGCGGCGCGGAAAAGGTCTTCGGCGCTGTCGGCGTCCCGCCGATCGCCACCGAGGAGCAGCGCCGCGCGTGGCGCGCCTACGTGACGGCGACAGTCGCGCATTTCCGCGGCCGCGTCGCCGCATGGGAGGTCTGGAACGAGCCGGACGGCCAGTGGTGCTGGAAGCACGGACCAAGCGGGACGGAATACGGCCGGTTCGTCATCGAAACCGCCGCCGCCGCGCGCGCGGCCGACCCGGAGGCGAAGATTGTCGCCGGCTCCATGTGCATGTGGGTCGATACGCCTTGGTTCCATGAGGTGGTGGATACCGGAGCACTCGATGACGTCTGGGGCTTCACCTACCACCAATACACGGACGACGAGTGCAGTTCCATCGAGAAGGCGCAGATGCTCGAGGCGATGCTCCGCCCGCGCAACCCGGACATTCGCATCATCCAGGGCGAAAGCGGTTCGCAGTCGCGCCCCGACGGCAACGGAGCGCTGAAGGTTCAGGCCTGGACGCCGCGAAAGCAGGCGCGGCAGCTTCTGCGCCACGCCGTCGCCGACCTCCTCGCCGGGGTGGAGTTCTCGTCCTATTTCTCCTGCCTCGACATGGTGGAGGCGCTCAACGGCACGGCGGGCGACCTCGGCTCCATCCTCGATTACGGCTACTTCGGGGTGCTGGGGGCGGAGTTCGGGCCCGACGGCCGCGCCACGGGGACGTATTCGCCCAAGCCGTCGTATCATGCGCTTGCGCATCTCGCCTCGATCCTGCGCGGCGCACCGCGCCGCGTGGACGCGCCCGTCCAGTTCTGCGCCGATCCCGCGCCGCATCTCGGCTGGAGCATGCGCGAACCGGCCGGACGCGAACTCGTGTTCGGAATGCTCGAACTCGCCGGCGGCGCGCGCGGTCTCGCCTACTGGAATCCGACGCCGCTCCACACCGTGGAATACAATGGCACCGCGACAGTCGTCTGGCGCGGCGTCGAAACCGCACCGCTCCTCGCCGACCCGCTCGCCGGCACCGTGGAGTCGCTGCCGGAATCCAGCGTCGAGCGTCTCGCCCCCGGCGTCCTCAAACTCCACCGCATCCCCCTGCGCGACACGCCGCTCTTCCTCCTCGCCGGTCTTCCCTGGAAGGAATGACGCGATGAGAACGGCCGCTTTCCGCGTCGTTGGACATTGCGCCTGAAATCCTCGCCGCCTGCGGAATCTACAGGGTCTGTCCCCTTAACGCCCGCGCCGCCGCAGCATGGATTCGG
>DJYI01000122.1:1185-1367 GCA_002448475.1 Verrucomicrobia bacterium UBA6982 | reverse complement strand
AGCCGCCGCAATCGGGAGGACCGATCCTCCCGATCACCCCGATTCTCCCGGTCCTCCCGGAATGCGCCGATCCTCCCGGTCGCCCCGATTCTCCCGGTCCTCCCGGTGCCCGGCCGCCCAAGCGGCCGGTGGGCTTGGCTGAGGCGCGCGGAGTGCCGCGCGCCGCCGCAGCATGGATTCGG
>DJYI01000122.1:0-1091 GCA_002448475.1 Verrucomicrobia bacterium UBA6982 | reverse complement strand
ATGGATCGGGAGGACCGGCGGCGGGAGGACCGGGCGGCGGCAGCCGCCGCAATCGGGAGGACCGATCCACCCGGTCACCCCGATTCTCCCGGTCCACCCGGAATGCGCCGATCCACCCGATCACCCGGTCCTCCCGGTCCTCCCGGTGCCCGGCCGCCCAAGCGGCCGGAATGCCCCGGTCCTCCCGGTGCCCGGGCACCGGGGCCGCGCCTTCGCCGAGCGCCTACCTTACCGGACGTGTTCCCATGCAGTCCGGCCAGCCTGAGCAACTCCAGAATTCGTTTCCGGCATTTTGGCCGCGCCTTGCGACGCGCTTGCGCATCGGCTTGCCACAGACAGGACATGACGGAGCGTCTCCGGCTGCGGCGTGGGCGGCGTCCCGGGCAGCCAGACGGTCTTTTGTCAGGTTTTCCGCAAATCCGCCTTCCTTGACGAACCCTGAGTGCGTTGCAGCGAGCTTTTTACCGAGCATCATGTTTTCGCGGGCGAGCAGGACAATCATCGCGCGGGCCACGAGAATCGAATCCCCGGAATCCAGCCACGTTGCGAACCGGGCGTATTGGTCGAGAATATGGCGCGCCGAGTTGCTAGCCACGTCGCCCGTGAATGTTGCCTTGTCCAGTTGAACGGAGAACACAGCTTTCGCATCAGGGGCCGTTTCCGACCATGGCGTCGTGCCGGCAAGCAGAAGCCAGTTGAAATAATCCCCATGGAGTTCGGCAAAACTGGCCTTTGCGACATCGGTGAGTTTCATTTCCGTCTCCTTCGAAGTCGCTCTGCGGGCGTACCCTTCGGCGATATTTGCAACACCGGAACGGGCCGCCTGGGTCATCTGGTCAAAAAGCCGCCCGCATGGATCGATGCGCGGTTTCAGGAACCGAAGGCAAAACTTTTGCGTCGCAAGCTAAATCACGTTCGCGAGAATCCATGCGTCAAGCCATTGGTAGCCGCCGCCGGAAGAGAAAGTCTTGGCATCCATGATTGTATGTCCTCTTGAGGAGAACTGTATCAGACTACACGAAAAATGCAACGCCCCCCGGCCGCCCAAGCGGCCGAGGGGCTTGGCGGAGGCGCGCGGAGTGCCGCGCGCC
>DJYI01000157.1 GCA_002448475.1 Verrucomicrobia bacterium UBA6982 | reverse complement strand
GCAGGCGCCGCCGTAGGTCGAGAGGACGGCCGAGCCGTCGGGCGAGAAGACGAGCTGCGGCGTCCAGCCCGCCTCGCCGCCGCCGTCGAACTCCCACGACTTGAAGAGGTTTCGCCCTTCCGGAAGGCCGTCCGACACGCGTTCGAACGATTCGCCCTGGTCGTGCGAGCGCCACACGCCGCCGCCGTTCGGGCCGCCTGGGCCGGAGACGCAGAGGAACACGTCGTCCGTTGTCGGATCGACGGCGACGGTGTAGGCGGCGAATTCCTTTTCCGCGTCGCCGCGATTTCCCTCGCGGAAGGCCGGCAGACCCGCCTTCGCCGGCGACTGCCACGTGCGACCGCCGTCGCGCGTTCGGATGAACTGAATGCCGAACTTGCCGCCGACGCAGTAGGCCAAGCCGGGCGTGACGGGACTCCATTCGATGGAGTTTGCGCCCGTCGTGGGGGCGCCGCCATGGAACGAATGGCCTCCGTCGTTCGAGGCGCTGAGTCCGACGTCGGCCATGCCGTAGAGGATGTTGTCGAGCGAGAAGGGATCGCAGGCTATGGCGAACGGCACGAGCTGGCTCATGCCGTTCACCCGGCTCGTCCACGACCGGCCGGCATCGGTTGTCTCCCAGATGTGGAACCAGTCGGTCGCGAGCCAGTGCGCCGGATCGCGCGGATCGACGATGATCGTGGAGAGCGACCAGAATTCGCCGCTTGCGGCGCGCTTGGCGTGGTGATGCTCGGCGACGGGATCGCCAAGCCTGGCCGACGCGCGCTCCACGAGCCGCCATGCCCCTGGGAGCGCGGGCATCCTGCCCGCGGAAACGCTCCCCGAATGCCCATCGTCCTCCCTCCGGTAGATTTCGCCGCGGGAATTCCCGACGAGCCAGAAGTCGGGTCCGGCGGCGAGCGCCTGGTAGCGCTCGCGGTCGATGTATCCCGGCGCGGGCGCGTCGTCGGACTTGACGGGCAGTCCCTCCTCGAAGGATTGCCATGTCTCGCCGCCGTCGTCGGAGACGCGGACATGGCGGTCGGCGAAGAGGCCGACGATGCGCGGCGAGCCGGCGATCTGCGCGGTCTCGGTGGGAGAGTCGTCGGAGAGCTTCCGCCACGTGAGTCCGCCGTCGTCGGAGCGGAAGAAGCCGGTCTCCCGCTCCCGCGGGTCGCCGGGCTTGATCTGGCGGCTCGGCTTCCCCTCCGGGGCGCAGACGTAGAGCGTTTCCGGCCGGGCCGGATCGATGCGGATGTCGGAGATCCAGGTGCGCTCCAGACCGAGGCGGCGCCACGTCTCGCCGTTGTCGTCGGAGCGGAAGAGTCCGTCCCAGTCCTCGCCGCAGTAGAGGATGTCGGGGTCGCGGGGATGGCGCGCGATGCACTGTCCCATCCAGCGGCGGTTGCCGTCGCCGTAGAAGCGGGCGGTGAGCGTCTGGCGGAACGTGCGGCCGCCGTCGCGAGTCACGAACACGCCGGCGGGCTTCGCGAATCGGTCGCCGGCGGCCATCACGAAGGAGTCTGCGTCGCGCGGATCGACGGAGAGGGCGCGCACGTGGTCGGCGCAGATCGCGCGCATCTCGGTCGGCATGAGCGCGTGAAGGGGCGTCCACGAGCGGCCGCCGTCGTCGGAGCGGTAGGGGCCGCCCACATCGACGTAGGTGAACCAGCGCATGGGGCTGGAGGGGGCGATGGCGACGTTCTGAACGTATCCGCCTCCGAAGACGGGCAGGACGCGCCATGGCGCTGTGCCCCCTATTTCGCGGGCTGGAAGCCCGCGCTCCCAGGCGGCGGCGCTGGGGGGTGCGGCCTCCGGCCGCGCCGTATTCGCGGGCTGGAAGCCCGCGCTCCCAGGCGTGGCGCGGCGAGACGCCGCGCCTTCCGCTTCGCGGGCTGGAAGCCCGCGCTCCCAGGCGGCGGCGCTTGTGGGTGGGGTGTCGCCGGCGACGGCGTGAACCGCGGCGAGGACCGCGAAGAGTCCGGCGATCCGGAAATCTGTGAATCCGCGTATCATGGCGTTACGACATCCATCCTTTCGCGGGGTCGAAGACGCGGACGTAGTCCACGAGGAATGCGTCGTCCTCCTTGAGTGTGCCGTCGGCGTTCAGGACGGCGGCGGCGGTTTTGGGGCTGTGGCGGTCCATGTTTCCGGTGCGCCAGCCCTGCACTTCGGCGGTGAGCAGGACGAACTCCTCGACCTGCGAGACCACCTTGTCCGTGCGCGTGATCTCGCGACCGTCGCAGTAGTAAACGTATTCGCGCGGCGTCCAGAGGAGTCCGAAGCGGTGCCAGGCGTCCTGGTCCACGCGGAAGTCGCAGCGGTCCTCGGCGTCGCGGTAGCCCTTGCCGTAGCCGCCATAGATGGAGCCGCACGTCGTGAGGCCGTCGCGATGGAAGTTCTCCATGATGTCCACCTCGACGCCGCTCCAGCGCGGGTCGGGCGACATTCCGATGGAGGGCGACTGGAGCCAGAAGGCGCTCCACCAGCCGGGCAGACGCTGAAGGCGGCAGCGGCACTCGTAGTAGCCGAAGCGGTGCATGAAGGTTGGTTTGGGCTGCGCACCGACATCCCAGAGCGGAGCCTGTCCCCAGGGATTGGGCTCCGTCGCGCGCGGGGCGTCGTGGTAGTTGGAGCCGGTCTGAAGCTGCGAGGTCTTGAGGCCGCCGTCCTCGTCGAGAAAGAGCGAAAGCCGGAGGTTGCCGTTCCCGTCGAGGGAGGCCGCCTTGTCGGTGAAGCCCTTCATCTTGCGGCGCCAGAACCACTCGCGGAAGAGCCATTTGGTTCGGTCCAGCTCCGTGCCGTCGAACTCGTCGTTCCAGACGAGCGTCCAGTCGCCGGGCGGCAGGAGGCTCGGCTCGTGGCCGGGAACGGGATGAATCTCGGAAAGGACGCGCGAGGAGGCGGCGAGGTCGATGAACGGGCGGCTCTTGGCGGGCACGCCGTGTTCCGGCTGCGTCGCCGGAGCGGGAGTGGGCTTTACGGGGGATGGGTTCATGGGGTTGGTAGGTGGTATGCGCCGCTGCGGCCGTGCCTCGGGTGCGTCCCTATCAGAGGCATTGCCCGGTGGGGCGTTTCCACGAAACGCCCGCCGCGCCGCGGGAAGGTGCTACCGGAAGAACACGACTGTGGCCGGGATGTTGTCGGCCGCCGTGCCGTAGCGCGTGAACGCCGCATGGTCCGCGATGGTGTCGTAGGTCGCCTTCACCCAGGCGTCCGAACGCGCCACGTCCGAGATGCGGACCTCGTCGATCGAGCCGGGGAACGGCGTCGTGCCGTTGGTGTTTGTCGTGCGGTTCCCGATGCACAGGATGCCGCCGCTGACGGCAGTCAACGTGTCGGGCGTGGTAGGGGCGGAAGCGGGGGCGGTCGATGTCGTGGAGGCATCCAGCGTCCGGGCGTTCACGCCCGTCGTTCCGCTCCACCGGCGGGCATGGTAGTGCCAATCCCCCTGCGTCGGGGTGGCGCTTGGTGCGGATAGCCAGAGTCCGCCAGTTATCGCTTCGCTGTAGAGCCAGAATCCGATTTTTTCATTGTTCTTCTGCTCATACATGCTCCATGCGTATTTCCACTCTGAGTCGTATCTGGATTTTTCGACGATGGCGGCGTTGACTGTCGGGACTTCGGCGCCGACGTCCCTGTATGTCCATGCCTCCACGGTGATTTCGCCCAGACCGTCGAAATGGTTGTCCGGATCCGAAAGGCCGAATCCTCCGCGATGGTTGTTGGCAAGGCCGAACCGCGCGGCTTTCCCGAGCTTTCCGTCCACTCCGCTTTGCACTCCGGAAGTGCAGTCGGCGGGACAGGTCGCCGTCTTTCCGTTCGCGGTCGAATCCATCTGGCTCAGGCTCCCCTCCTCCGCGTCCATGTGCCAGACGGCAAGGAAGTGCTCGTCCCACACATCGGTGGACTCGACCACGGGCGCGAGGTTCCAGCCATAGTAGGCTGTGATGCGGGTGCCCGCCGCGAGCGTCGGCACCTTGACCCAGACCAGCGATTCGCCTTCGGGATTCCAGTCCTCGACCTCGCAGGGGAGGAGCGTCCCGTTCTCGTCGGCGAAGCGCAGGTCCGCCCCGCCTTCATTCGCGCAGTCGGCGTAGCGGAAGCCGGAAATGCCCGCCTCGGAAATCTTCACCAGCACGGGGAAGTCCGTCAGCGTCGCCCCGTCGGCAACGCCCGGGAAGGACACGGAGAACTTGCGCGCGTATTTCGTCCAGTTGTTCTGGACGACGGCGACGGCGAAGTCGGCGTTTTCAATTGTGTCGCGAGTCGCCGTCACCCAGTCGTCGGAGCGGAAGACACGGGAAATGCGCAGTTCGTCGATTTTGCCGCGGAACGGGGCGGTGCCCCACTGGTCGGCAAAGGTGTTGCCGACGTAAAGGCCTCCTGTGACAGTGGCCATGGTTTCAGGGGAAGCCGGCACGGACGTGGTGCCGACGCGCGCGGCGTCCTGGTCGCGGGATTGGGCTCCGGTGGAGCCGTCCCAGCGGATCGAGTGGTAGTGCCAGGCGGCCCGGGAGGGAACGTCAAGGGCGGCTGCGGAAATCCAGGTCGAGGACGAAGCTCCGTTCTTGGTGAAGAAAAAGCCGATCTTGCCGGTGCCGCTGGTCTCGTAGAGGCTCTAGGCCGAGGTCGGGTTGGAATAGACGCGGGCTATGTAGCCATCGGCCGGCGTGGACTCCGGGTCGTGTTTGTCCTGATACGTCCAGGTCTCGATCGTGAACGCGCCAAACGAATCGAACCGATTGTCCCAGTTGGAAAGCACGAGTCCTCCGGTCGCAAGACCGTCGCGCCCGAATTCGACGGCCTTGCCGACTTTGCCATCGACGCCGCCGAGCATGCTGGCCGAGTATCCGTCTTTTGGCGCAAGTTTCTTCGTTCCGGTCGAGGAATCGAACTCCACGAGCGTTGTCGGGTCTCCGTTCATGTGCCAGACGCCGACGTAGCCCTCGCTCCAGACATCGGTGGCGGTCACGGCGTCGGGGCTGGCGCTGCCGTAGAGGCAGACGATGTTCGTCTTGTCGGTGAGGCGCGGGACGCGAACCCAGACGAGCGACTCGCCGCTTGGGTCCCAGGTATCGACCTGGCTCGGGAGGAGCGTCACGCCGTCGGCGTCGAAGAAGCGCACGTCGCCGCCCTCCGCATCGCGGCACGAGGCGTAGTCGAAGTCGTTGCGGGCCTTCGAGAGGCGCACGAGGACCGGAAAGTTCGTGAGTTCCGTCGTTCCCCTGTAGCCGGGAAACGACATGGCGAACTCCTTCGCGTAGTCGGCGAAGAGGGCGCATGGCGCGAGAAGCGCGGCGAGCATGGCCGCATGGCGGGCGGATTTCTTCATTTTCGTGGGTTCCTTGCGATGATGCGGGTTCCGTGGCCTCGCGGCAGGTCGCCGCAAGACGGTCCCGATTGTAGCATCGCGGACTGTCCGTGGCGCATCGTTTTGAAAGTAAAAAACGCATCGTTTTGAAAGTGGGTCGCGCGCCGGCGAGATGCGCGGATTTGCATGTTCGCGTCCGGCATGGTAGGCTTTTGCGCCGTCGATTCCATGAACACGATTCTCTATTTCACGATAACCTCCACTCGTGGCGGCGCGGCGAATCAGCTCCGCGGCGCGGCGGAGGAGGCGTCGCGAAGCGGAGCCCATCTGCAGCGCATCGGGACGTCGCCGACGCGGGAGTTCGTCCGGAATTTGACGCGCCTGTGGAATCCGCTGGGCGCCATCGTGGACTGCGCCTGGCCCTGGTTCGACGTGGATCCCGGGCTGTTCGGGACGCTCCCGGTGGCGATGATCGGGCACAGCCCGGAAACGCTCCCGCGCGACGTGCCGAACGTTCTCCACGACTCCGGCGAAGCGGGTCGCGAGGCCGCGCTCGAACTTCTGGCGACGGGTTTCCAGAATGTCGCCTACGTCGCGCCGGGGCAGCATCGGCACTGGAGCGACGCGCGGCGCGACTCCTTCGTGCGGACCATGCGCATTCACGGAATCCAGTGCGAAAGCATTGAGGGCCTTCCGGAGTATTTCGACGACCCCCTCTGGCAGAAACGGATACGCGCGTTGCTGACGGGCCTGCCCAAGCCCTGCGCCGTGTTCGCCGCAACGGACATCGTCGGCGCTGAAGTCCTCGCGGCCGCGCGATTCTGCGGCATCGACGTACCGGGCGAACTTGCCGTCGTCGCGGTGGACGACAACGAGGACATCTGCGAGAGGCTGGTTCCGACCCTTTCCTCGGTGCGGCCCGATTTCCATCATGCCGGAGTGCTGGCCGTGCGGGCGCTCCTAAGTGTCGTGCGCGGCGGCCCGAAGGCCGCGCGCACCCTGTCGTTCGGGAACCTCGGGGTCGTCCGCCGCGCGTCCACGCGCCCCCTTGCCGTGAACGACGCCGTGGCGGCGCGCGCGCTTGAATTCATCCGGCGCGAGGCGTGCTCGGGACTGCGCCCCGCCCGCGTGGTCGCGCTGTTCCCCTGCTCGCGGCAGATGGCAGGCTATCGCTTCCGCAAGGCCGTCGGCCATACCATCGGCGAGGAAATCCACGCGCGGCAGCTGGAGGAGGCCAAGCGGCTTCTCGCCGACCCTTCGCGCCAGCTCAAGGTCGTTTCCGACTTCTGCGGCTTCGGCTCGCCGGGCTCCCTGCGCAACTTCTTCCGCCGCGAGACGGGAATGTCCCTCTCCGCCTGGCGAAAACGCGCCGACCGGGACCATCGGCAACCGACGCCGGTCCCGTAACGCCCCGCCTGGGAAAAGATCGGAGTTTTTCGCCGGAAAAGTTCGGAGTGATAATTCGGAAAAGTTCGGAGTGATAATCCGGAAAAGTTCGGAGTGATAATCCGGAAAAGTTCGGAGTGATAATCCGGAAAAGTTCGGAGTTTCTGTTGACTTCGGGCGAGGAAACGTCTATGATCTGCCGCGTTTCCTCCCTTTCCGCCACTACCACGGACCGTTCGCTCCAGCCATGCCAGGAGAATACCTTCCCCGCATTTGCGACACTCTTCTAGCCGATGCCCTCGGCGATTCCGGAGCCGTTCTTGTCGAAGGCCCAAAATGGTGTGGTAAGACCCGCCTCTGCGAACAGGCCGCGAAAAGTTGCCTGTATCTTCACGACCCGGACAAAGGCCCGGAGTATCTTGAACTTGCCGAAATCCGGCCCTCCCGGCTTCTGGAAGGGCCGACGCCGCGTCTCATCGACGAATGGCAGGACGCGCCGATGCTCTGGAACGCGGTTCGCTTCACGGTGGACAGGCGGGGGGGCACCGGGCACTTCATCCTTACCGGAAGCACTGTTCCCAGGGACGAGAGGCCGGGGGAGGCGAAGCGACACAGCGGGACGGGCCGCATTTCCCGGATGCGCATGCTGCCCATGAGTCTTCACGAATCTCGCGAGTCTTCGGGCGACGTTTCCCTTTCCGATCTTTTCGATGCGCCGGACGAGATTGAGGGGACGTCGAAACTCGACGTTGAGGGCCTGGCCTTCGCCGCATGTCGCGGCGGATGGCCGGAGGCGGTCGTTGTCGGCGGCCGCAGGTCCCTCAGGCGTGCCGCCAACTATCTCGAAACCCTTGTCGAAGAGGACTTGCAGCGGATGGAGGGCGTTCCGAAGAACCCAGGCCGGGCGCGGGCCGTGATCCGATCCCTTGCGCGGAACGTATCCACGCTTGCGTCGAACAGGACGATTCTTGACGACATGGCCGCTGCCGAAGACGGAATGTCGGACAAAACCCTCGCCGACTACCTCAACGCATTGCGCCGCCTGTTTGTCGTGCAGGACCAGCCGGCATGGTCTCCGCGACTGAGAAGCCGGGCGTCCGTAAGGTCATCGGCCAAGCGCCAATTCGCCGATCCGTCCATTGCCGCGGCGACACTTGGCGCGGAGCCGGAACGGCTTCTCGACGATTTGAACACGTTTGGCTTCCTCTTCGAATCCATGGCTGTCCGGGATCTGCGGGCGTATGCGGCCCCGCTCGGTGGCGAAGTCCTGCACTACCGCGATGAAACCGGACTTGAATGCGATGCCATCATCCAGCTCAAAGACGGGCGGTGGGCGGCCGTCGAAGTCAAACTCGGCGGGCGGCGCATTGACGAGGCGGCAGCTCATCTGCTCGCCCTTTCCGCGAAAATCAATTCGGAACTCTCCGGTCATCCGTCTTTCCTTCTTGTCCTAACCGGGACAAACTACGCCTATCGCCGTCCTGACGGGGTTTATGTCTGCCCCCTGTCGGCGCTGCGCCCCTAAGGTCCTGTGAGAGGCCATGCGGGACTGGCGCGACATGCGGGACTGGCGCGACATGCGGGACCCTCGCCGGTCCCGCCGGTCCTGTGAGAGGACTGGCGCGACATGCGCGACATGCGGGACGGGCGCGACATGCGGGACGGGCGCGACATGCGGGACCCCCGCCGGTCCCGCTAGTCCCGCCGGTCCCGCCGGTCCTTGCGAAAGGCCCGTCCTGCCGGTCATTGAAAACTTCTGGTTCCGTTGCATTCCGGATATCCGGTGCAACTCCAGAAAGGATTTCCGGCATTGCGCCCTTTTCTTGCAACGACTTTTCGCATGGGCTTTCCGCATTTCGGACAGGCGGGGCTGCCGGATGCGGCGGCCTGCTCGTCGCGCTTTTCGAGTCTTGCGGAGGAAAGGCGTTCCGTGAATCCTCCGTTTTCGCGGAAATCCTCCCCGGTTGCGAAAATCTGGCGCGAGAGAAGTGCGCAGGTTCTGTCGATTACGAGAAGTATCGAATTCGCCGCAAGCACCGGATCCTCGGATTCGAGCCAAGGGGCGAATTTCCGACGCATTTCAATCACGTGGCGGCCATAGTCGTGACGCGCGTTCTCGCCCATGTCCCCGCAATACGGATCGATTCTGCATTCCTTCAGGCGCCTGGCCGCGGGATCGTCCGAATCCCAGGGTGCGACTCCACGGCCGACGAGGAATGCCTCGAAATCGCCGGCCAGCTCTTCGAGCGATCCTCTGGCCACGTCGTAAAGGCGCAATTCGGTTTCCTTTGAAGTCCCGGCCCGCGACGATCCTTCCACGAGATTTTGACGTGCGGAACGCGCCGCGCCGATCATTTGACCGGATGTTTTCCCAAGCGGATCGTTCGTGTAGGAATAGTTCCTGGCGCAGAAAGTTTCCGTCGCATGGTAAATCAGACACGTGTAGCCGAACGTGAAGGTCCGGCGATATCCGCCATGTGTGCCGACAATGGGAATCATTTTCGCATCCTTTCCGCAGGTGTGAAGGACGTGAGCCGTCCATGCCGGAAATGCTACCATCAAAGCGGCGGCAAATCAACACCGGGCCCGCAGAAATTGCGAGAGGACATGCGGGACTGGCGCGACTGGCGGGACTGGCGCGACGTGCAGGACATGCGGGACTGGCGCGACACTCGCCGGTCCCGCCAGTCCCGCCGGTCCTGTGAGAGGACTGGCGCGACATGCGGGACTGGCGCGACATGCGGGACATGCGGGACTGGCGCGACATGCGGGACATGCGCGACGTGCGCGACATGCGGGACATGCGGGACGGGCGGGACTGGCGCGACGTGCGGGACTGGCGCGACGTGCGGGACATGCGGGACATGCGCGACATGCGGGACATGCGCGACATGCGGGACATGCGGGACTGGCGCGACACTCGCCGGTCCCGCCAGTCCCGCCGGTCCTTGCGCGGGCCACTCGCCGGTCCCGCCGCCGGTCGCCTATCGGAAGAACACGACCGTGCCCTTGACGGCGTTTTCCTTCGCCCTGCCGTATGTCGCGAAGGCGGCGTTGGCGACCGTGTCGTGGGTGGCCTTGAGCCACGCCGCGTCGCGAACCACGTTCGAGATGCGCACTTCGTCGATCTTTCCGGGGAACGTCTGCGTGTCGTTGCTGCTCGTGAACGCGCCGACGAACAATTGACGGGCGGTGCCCGTGTCTTCCGTGAGCGTGCCGGAGGGCTGTGCCAAAGACGGCGCGACGTTGCCGTCCAACAGGGATGTTCCGCCAGCGGTTGCATCGTAGGCGAACGCGAAGTGGTGCCAATCACCCCGGGACGGAACCAACGACGACCACGTTGTCGTGCCGTTCTCGAACCTCCCCTGCGGGGCCATGATGCCGGTCGCCGTCTGTTCGGAAATCCAGAACAGGTGGCCATACGACGAAGTCATCTCCCGGAAAAGCACGTGTTGAGCGGCGGCGGAACCGGGATCATGGTCATCCTGCCAAGCCCAGACTTCAACGGTGAACTCGGAGGCGGCGGACAGGGAAACGGAAGCGTCCTTCGTGGAAAGAGCGCCTTTTCTGTTGTCCTGTCCGAAGAGGACGGCATTGCCGATCACGCCGGCCTGTCCGGAAACGACGGAATCGACGGCCGCCGTCTTTTTGCCGCCGGCGACCCAGAGGTCAAGAGGCGCGGCGCCGGACACGGAATTGGCCCAGGACACGCCGACGTCGCCCAAGTGCCAGACCGCCTTGAATCCGTTGGCCCAAACGTCGGAAGCCGTCACGGTGTGGGGCTTGGCGTTTCCGTAATACGCGGTGATTTCCGTGGAGGCCGTGAGTGTCGGCACCTTCACCCAGACGAGCGACTCGCCGCTTGAGTTCCACGTGTCCACCTCGCTGGCGAGCAGGTTGCCGTCCGCGTCGGCGAACCGGAGGTCGCCGCCACCGGAGATCTGGCAATCGTCGTAGTCGAAGCCTCGGATGCCCTTGCCTGTCGCTTCGTCGTATTCGGCGACGCGGACGAGCACCGGAAAGTTCGTGAGCGACACCCCTTCGTCCACGCCGGTGAACGTGACGGAAAACCGGTGCGAATAGTCGTCCCACGTCGTGTCGAACGAGAATGCGCAGAAATCGTCGTTCGCCACGGTGTCGTGCGTCGCTTCCATCCAGTCCTTGGAATGGGCCTTGTTTGAAATTCGGACTTCGTCGATCTGCCCCGGAAACGGGAATCCGCCGGAAATCGTGCCAAGCAGAAGCGGGGCCGCGCTGGCGTGGATGGGAGCGATGGTTTTGGAAACGTATTGCTTTCTCTCTCTGTCCAGCCACGCGATCGCCTTCTTGTCGTTGGAATCGTACTGGTAGGCCACGTGATGCCATGCGCCGATGGACGGCACCGCGACGTAGTCCCACGCCTGGCGGGCTTCCCCCGCCGCGCTCGGATTCACCGTGAAACGCAGAGTGGAGGTGTCTTTGTTCGCTATGAATTGGTAGGCCGTATCCGTAGACGAATCTTTCGCTTTGGAGAGGATGCGCGACGCCCTAGCCAATTCCGAAGAGAGACGCAACCACATTTCGACCGTGAAATCGGAAAAGCCGTCCAGATCGTCGTCGTCGTCGGCCGCCAGATTGGCACCCCACGACGCGCCGGAAAAATCGACCGCATGGCCGACGGGTCCGGCAAACTCGAATCCAACGGCCCCCGTCTTTGACGAAAACGGCGTTGAAATGCCGCTGGATTCGCGCATCGGGATGTCGCTTTCGCCCAGGTGCCAGACGGCGGCGTAGCCCTCGCTCCAGACATCGGAGGCGGTCACGGCGGGGACGGCGCCCGGGCCCTTCCAGCCGTAGTATGCGAAGATCGTCGCGGTCTTCGTGAGTTCCGGGACCTTCACCCACACGAGCGAGGTGCCGCTTGGGTCCCACGTGTCCACCTCGCTGGCGAGCAGGTTGCCGTCCGCGTCGGCGAACCGGAGGTCGCCGCC